>CAYSGJ010000147.1:0-4840 GCA_964430705.1 uncultured Desulfobacterales bacterium
TTTGAAGTGTTCAAGGCAGCAGGATTGACCCATGATTGCAACCATTTTATTCCAGCTCAAACAGAAATCGAAATCAGGCCGTGGGAATTATGGAATGAATTGATCCGTATCCCTTATTTCTGGGAGGATGATGTGCACTGCATGTATGGTCTCCACGGAGAGATGTCAGCTTTTTTATCCCTTTCCGGACTCAAGGTTTTTGCTTTCCACCCAATTCATGTTTTTTTGAATACTGAATCATTAAGCCGATACGAAAGTGTAAGACATCTTCATCAAGAACCGAAAGAGATGATGCGGTCAAGGAAAAATAGACACGCTGTTAAGCTGCTAATGAAAAAGTGTGTTGCTCCTCGAACTGTTTGGGGCTGACATATCCAAGATATGAATGACGCCGTTTAGCGTTGTAGAACATCTCGATGTATTCCATAATATCAGCCCTCGCCTCGTTTCGTTTCCGGTAATGACAAAAAAATACTCTTTCCGTTTTCAATGTTCCGAAGAATTTTTCCACCACAGCGTTATCCCAACAATTTCCTTTACGACTCATGCTACAAATCATCTTATTGGCTGCTAACAACCGCTGAAAAGAGTGGCTGCAATACTGACTGCCGCGGTCGGAGTGAAAGAGCAACCCAGGAGCCGGCCTGCGCCGCCAGATGGCCATCTGGAGGGCATCCATGACCAGTTTCTTGGTAATACGCTCACTCATGGCCCAGCCAATGATTTGACGAGAATGCAAATCCATTACGACTGCAAGATAGAGCCATCCCGCGACAGTCCACACATACGTAATATCGCCGGCCCAGATCCGGTTGGGCTCCGACACAGAAAACTGACGGCCCAAAAGATTTGGTGCAACCGGCAAATTGTGTTTGCTGTGGGTGGTGACTCGGAACTTCCTGCGCTTTTTCACCGAAACGCCTGCAAGCCTCATCAACGTCCTGGCACGAGAGCGTCCGCAAGGAATCCCTCTGTCCTGTAATTCACGGGCAATGCGCCGTGTGCCATATGTGCCCTTACAATCTTTGTGTATTTCTCGCACCATAGGGATCAGTTTTTCATTGTCCGTCAACTGTTTCGATCTACGACGCTTTCTCCACGCGTAATATCCGCTCCGGGATACACCCATAACCTTGCATATCAATTTTACTGGATAAGCCTTCTTTGCCCCGTCCACAAATCTGTATCTCAGGCCGACTCTTTCGCAAAGAAGGCTGCCGCCTTTTTTAAGATCTCACGCTCCATCCGCAGGCGCTTGTTCTCTTCTCTTAGACGCCGCAGTTCCATGCGTACAGATGATTTTCCGGGTTGCCCATCTGTACTGTTTTGTTCCGTCTCAAATTCCCGCTTCCACCGGCCCAGTACCGTAGCGTGAACCCCAAGATTCCTGGCTGCCTCTGCAACCGTGTAACCCTGTTCCGTAATCAGCCCAACTGCCTCTTTCTTGAACTCTGCCGAAAACCGTCTTCTCTTTTTTCCACTCATTGTCCACCTCCAAGCCCAGTATAAACCAGCTTATCGAGGTGTCCACTCTTTCCCTACCACGCCAAGGCTTTTAAGGCTGCCGGAGTCCAACCTCCAAAGCGGGTTATGGGCATATTGTTGATTCTCACAATAAATGGACCGAGATTTTCTGATTATTTTGAACCGAAGGATAAATTTTCAGATTAAGGGGACCGGGAACGGTCATCAGGCCATTCCCGGTGCAGTTTTCAAAACTGTTCGTTTTGGTTTTCAACCTTGCCGGCGCATGCAGAAAAAAGCGCGTTACGTTTTTTGATTTTCTCCAACGCCGCCAGCATGGCATCGAGAACGAGTTCCTCGATGTGTTCGGTTATCCGATCTAATTTTTGCTCGTACGCCAGTTCTTCTTCGTGTTTGTTCATCGCATCTCCTCTAAAAGAGTTCCGTTGCAGCCAATCGTACGTGCTCAGGCTCGACCATGGAGGCCTTTGCGGCAGCGGCGGCGACGAGGGCGCCTCTGGCCAGGTGGTTGGCTTTTCTGAGTAATCCCCCGGAGCCTTGGTGGATGGCTGTGACTGCTGCATCCTGGAAGAGATTGTTTTTTACTCCCGCCAGTTTCAAGTGGTGCTTCAGGTACTGTTCCATGCCCTGCCGATCGAGTCCTTCGAGATGACTTCTGACGATGATCCTCGATGCCAGAGGGGCGGAAGTTCGATAAGAAAGCTTATCGATCAAGGTTGACTGGCCGGCAAGAACCAAAGGCAGCCAGGGTTTGGAGTCCTTGTCGAACTGGCAGATAGTGTGCAGCTCGGCAAAGACTTCCAGGCGTAGTAAAGAGGCTTCGTCGATGATCAGGACGACTTTCATTTTCTTTCCCTGCACCAGTTCGGCGACTTCTTTGCGGATAAGGCCGGTGATGACTGCCTTGGAACTGGTAGTTTTGGTGATCCCCAACTCCGAACTGATCTGCCGGTATAACTCCAGGATGGATCCCGAGGAAGCCACGACGTAAAAACTCTGATACTCCGACGGGTGCAGTTTGCCCGAAGCATAGCGCAGGGCGGTGGATTTGCCGCTCCCGATCTCCCCGGTCACGAGGCCGATGCCGCCTAGACGAAGCGTGTAGTCGAAGCGTTTTTGCACTGCGGCGAGTTCTTCGGTTTGAAGAATTTCTTTCAGCGCCAGGTCGTTTGTGAACGGTTCCCTGGCAAAACCAAAAAACGTCCGATAGTTTTCATTCATCGCTTGACCTCTCTTTAAACAGGCGTCCGCCCAGGTATCTTGCCGGATCCCCACTGATATCGACGTTGTTGTTCTTATCGCGTTTGACTCGGCAGTTGACGTAAAGATTGACCGGCGTGGCGATCCCGTAGGATTTTTGTCCGCACTTGACCTCCACGCGGTCCGGGTCGTCGGCATGATAGAGAAGTTCCACCTGCCGGCCGATGAGCGCTACGGGCGCTTCGTAGAGCCTGCCGTTGAGGGTAACGGTTCGGTCCTTGGCCACACGACGTCTCGCGGTCTGCCGGAAGTGATCCATCAGATCGACCGGGGCCGCTCTGAGGCATTGAACGTTGGAAGTAAACCGCTTAAAAGGACTTTGGCCCGTGGCGCTGTGGATCCGTTGATGGTAGATCTCGTTTAACCACAGATCGAAGGCCTCGTTGAGATCTCTCAGGGTCTTTCCGGTGAAGCCAAAAAGAAAATCCCCTCGGACGGTCCTGAAGAACCGCTCAATTTTTCCACGCCCTTGAGGCTTATACGGCCTGGAGTGGATCAGGGCGATACCCAGAGACGCGGTCACGTGTTCCAGATGCTTGGATCGAAAGGCCGCACCGTTGTCCACGTAGAGTTTTCTGGGCAGGCCCCGTTTTGCCAGGGCCTGCTGGAAGGCGTTGAGATAAGAATCGAGCCGCTCGGACAGATAAAACTCTCCATGGGTGATGAGCCGGGAGTGATCGTCGAGGATGGCAATCAGATATGTCTTCTTCTGTTTGCCGCCAACCTCGACTCGGGGGCCGTGCATTACATCGCTTTGCCACAAATCGTTCGGCCCCTCGGCTTCGAACTTTCTGCGGTCCTGTGGAACGGCCGCCAGCCTCATCAGATCGTTTCGATGCAGGAACCGGTACACCGTGGAGGGCTTGAGCTGTCCGCGAGCCGCCAGACGGCGTTCCTCCATCTTGCGGATCAGGCATTTTACCGTAGCCTTGGGCAGCTCCTTTCTTAGCTCCACCAGGGCCAGGCAGGCGTCCTCATCCATCGCCCGGCTTGCGCCCTGATCGCAGCGGTCGTTGGGATAAAGAGATTCGAGTCGTCCGTTGCTTCGCCTGTAAATGCTTACCCAGCGAAGCAGCGTCGAACGGCTGATGCGCGTCTTCTCCGAAAACGGGATCTGCCATTTACGGGCGCATTTTTCCCGGATCAGGCGTTCTTGTTCGCCCGGCTCAAGGTGGATCCCGTTGACCAGTTCGCAAATGACCCCAAATCGAAAGGCTGCAACCTGCTTTTTGTCGTCTTCCGTCATAAAGCTTCCTCCTTTTTTGGTTTTTGAGGCGCTTTACGACGGAAAAGATCCAAAATCTACGGCACGCTTCGGTAGGGTGACCCAAAAACGGCGCCTGTGGCGGGTTCGATGCCACGGCTCACAGGGATAACGCCCAGGCAAAGAAGCCAATCAAAGGCTTGCCAAAGACGCTCTTTCCAGGCATTGCCCAAGTAGGCAATCGCGTTTCGAAGCAACGCCTTCAGCCAGTGGCCCTGGCGAGTTCTCGATGAACCGGCCGGCCACCGCCCCTTGTCGATGCGGTGTTCGATGCTTGCCCGGATAGACTCAATGGAGGCCTGGATGCGCGGAAAGTATCCTTTCGGCCTCAACCGGACCACACATCCGCACTCCGGACACCGGTATCGGCGCAGGTACAACCCCTGGTCGATATCGTCAAAATAGGCCAGTACAAAACCGTGGCCCCACAGCCTGCTCAGTTCGCACCGCGGACACCGATCCGGCCTCGGCCACGCATATTCTTTTCCCTTGTTAAAAATTTCCTTGAGGTGGGCACAGACAAAGATTATCATCGTTTCACCTTTTGGGACCGGCTTCCGGTCCTCTTTTGGCGGAAGGGTGGATCGGTCCCCTAAAACTTCTCCACCCTTCCTTTACAAACAAAAATGGGCCCCTGCCAAAGGCCCATTCAATTCGATAATCTTTCTCTTTTTGTCAATCTATTCTGAAAATATCCCCCTACCTTATTCCAAGCCAGTGTGGGGATCTACAATATAGGCAAAGCAAGGCCGGCAAAAGTGTAGTGCCATAAAGTGGTTTTGCCATCACAACTTATTGTTTTCACAAAGCTTTAATTTTCAAACTGTTGAA
>CAYSGJ010000148.1:0-45392 GCA_964430705.1 uncultured Desulfobacterales bacterium
CAACGCGCTCTAATTCGCTCAGACAGTTTGCCGGTTGACACCAAAACACCCGACTTTGTGGAGGATTGGATGAGTACGCTTTAACCGGATGAAACAAAAATGAACATCGGTGCGCCGCGCTCCCAAATGCCTGGCCAAAACAAGCGGTGTGTGATACGAAACGGATCAGGATTGTCCCGGTTATGGTTTTGAGACCGGTTGCAATCCGGGGGTTGCATGCAGTGACATTTCCCGATGGAAGGTCTGAGCCGAAAGAAGTGGAGCGGCCCGTACGCTCAGCCGTTGGATCCAACGGCTGAGCACCGAACCTTCGGGGTTGACACCGTCCCAAAGGATGGGTTTTCGCTGGACTGATCCAACAGGAGACGCCGGGTGGGAAAAAGGAATAACCGTGGCGTGTCGACGACACGTTCCGCGAGCCAAACGGACGGGCCGTTTTCAAAGGGCTCCGCTGATGGGATGTTTGAGGAAACCTTGCGCCGGCTGCAGCTTGCCTATGATCAGTCGATTGCATATGCCCAGGCTCTCAACGAAGAAATCAAGGTGCGAAAACAAGCTGAGGGCGAACTGAGTGAGAGGCGGGCGGTCCTTATCAGGCAGGCCGGACATCTTGAAGAGGCAAACACGGCCGTTCGGGTCCTTCTCAGGCATCGGGATGCGGACAAAGCGGAGCTGGAGAAAAAGATGCTGTCCAATGTGAAAGAACTGATTTTTCCCTATATTGAGGTGCTGAAAAATACGCGGCTTGATGCAAAACAAACGGCTGTTGTGGAGCTCATCGAAAATCATCTGAAAGCCATTGTTTCGCCGTTTCTAAGTACTTTACATTCCAAATATTCGGGGCTCACCCCAAGAGAGATTCAAATTGCCGGTCTCATTAAGGAAGGAAAAACCACGAAAGACATTGCGGCGCTGATCAATGTGTCTCCCAGGGCTGTGGAGTTTCACAGATACAATATCAGAATCAAACTGGGTCTGCAGAACCAGAAAACCAACCTGCGGTCTTACCTCCTTTCCCTCTCATAATACGAGATTGTTCCTAGTGTTTTCCTGGTAGTCATCTGATGTTGAATAGAGACGGATTTAAGCATACATTTTATCAGGCAAAATCAACACATTATGTGCTGTGTGACATAGTCTGAGTTCCACATCGTTCTCACGTTAAGTGTTCATATCTCGTTGGACAAGGCTTCAAGTATGGAAGCCGGAAGCTTTTCCCGTTTTCAAACATGGCGTTTCAACCAAATGTTTTCCTGACAAGAATGAAATCCGTATGAGAAAGGAGGTGGGCCTTCAAGACCCGGTGAAAGCCATTTCTACGCAACCAGATGCCATGAGAAAGGAAGGTGAATAGGCCTATGAAAGTAACGCGTAGACAATTCGTTCAAATTTCCGGTGCGGCTGCTGCCGGAATCGCCGTCAGCGGCTTGGGCTTTGACCTTGCGCCTGTAAGGTCTCATGCCCAGATGCTCAAAACAAAATACGCCAAAGAAACCACCACCATTTGTCCGTATTGCGGCGTGGGGTGCGGCGCCATTGTGCATACCAGCAAGAAGGGCGACGGCCGTGTGATGAACATCGAGGGGGACCCCGACCATGTGATCAATCGGGGCTCACTGTGTCCGAAAGGGGCTGCCCTGTCGGGCCTTGTGGAAAACGATAACCGCCTCCTTCATCCCATGTACCGGGCTCCAAAATCAAATGAATGGAAACAGGTTTCCTGGGAGTGGGCCCTGGAGGAGATTGCCAAGCGGGTCAAGGCCACGCGGGACGCCACGTTTGAGATCAAGAACGACAAAGGCCAGGTGGTCAACCGCACTACGGCCGTCGCCTCGGTGGGCAGCGCGGCCATGGACAACGAAGAGTGCTGGGTCTATCAGGCCCTCTTGCGGTCCCTGGGACTGGTCTACATCGAGCACCAGGCCCGTATCTGACATAGCGCCACGGTTGCGGCTCTGGCAGAGTCGTTCGGACGAGGCGCCATGACGAACCATTGGAATGATCTCGCCAACAGCGACTGCATCCTGATCATGGGAAGCAATGCTGCGGAGAACCATCCCATCTCTTTCAAGTACGTTATGCAGGCCATGAAAAACGGGGCCAAGCTCATATCGGTGGATCCCAGATTTACCAAGACGTCGTCAAAGGCGGATATCTATACGGCGCTTCGATCGGGAACGGACATCGCGTTCCTGGGAGGGATGATCAAGTACATTCTGGACAAGAATCTTTACAATAAAGAATATGTCCGGGCCTATACGAACGCCCCTTTTATCGTCTCAAAAGACTTTCAGTTCAAAAACGGGCTTTTTTCCGGGTACGACAAGAAGAAGAAAAGCTACGACAAGTCCACGTGGGCCTTTGAAATGGACAAAAACGGGGTTCCCAAGATGGACCGCAGTCTCAAAGACCCGCAATGCGTGTTTCAACTCCTAAAAACCCATTACAGCCGGTATGATACCAAGCTGGTTTCCAGTATTACCGGTACACCGGAAGCAGACCTCGACAACGTGTACGCAACGTACGCAGCGTCGGGCAAGACAGGCAAGGCGGCCACCATCATGTATGCCATGGGGTGGACCCAGCACACGGTGGGGGTCCAAAACATCCGAACCATGGCCATCATACAGTTGCTCCTGGGCAATATGGGGGTGGCCGGCGGCGGGGTCAACGCGCTGCGGGGCGAATCGAACGTCCAGGGCTCTACCGACCAATGCCTTTTGTGGCATATCTGGCCCGGATACCTCAAGACCCCGAGGGCCTCGAACCAGTCTTTGGCCGATTACAACGAAAAAGCCACGCCCAAGAGTAATGACCCTTTAAGCGCCAATTGGTGGCAGAACTACCCAAAATACTCTGTAAGCCTTCTTAAGGCCTATTTCGGGGCCAATGCGACCAAGGCGAACGATTTCGGATACAACTGGCTGCCCAAGGTGGACGATGGCAAGGTCTATTCCTGGCTGGATATCTTTGACGAAATGTACAAAGAGAAGATCAAAGGGTTCTTCGCCTGGGGCCAGAACCCGGCCTGCAGCGGCGCCAATTCCGGCAAGACCCGCGCAGCGCTGGCCAAACTGGACTGGATGGTCAACGTCAACCTCTTCGACAACGAAACCGGTTCCTTCTGGCGTGGGCCCGGCATGGATCCCTGGACCATCAAGACCGAGGTCTTCATGCTGCCTGCGTGTGTGTCCGTAGAAAAAGAAGGAAGTATCACCAACAGCGGGCGATGGATGCAGTGGCGTTATCAAGGCCCCAAGCCTCTGGGTAATTCGAGGCCCGATGGGGATATCATCGTGGAACTGGGCGAAAAGATTAAGAAGGCCTATGAAAAGGGCGGCGCCTTTCCCGAACCGATCAAAAACCTCAAGTGGGATTACTGGAACGATGGGGTCTACGATCCCCACAAGGTGGCCAAGCACATCAACGGCTATTTTCTGGAAGACGTGACCGTCGGGGACAAGGTGTACAAAAAAGGGACCCTGGTTCCCAGCTTTGCATTCCTGCAGGCGGACGGCACCACCTCGTCGGGCAATTGGCTCTATTGCAACAGCTACACCGAAAATGGGAACATGGCGGCGCGGCGAGGCCAAGAAGACGCCGTCAACAAGATCGGCCTTTACCCCGGGTTTTCGTGGTGTTGGCCCGTCAACCGCAGGATCATCTACAACAGGGCCTCGGTGGATTTAAAGGGGCAGCCCTGGGACAAAAAGCGTTGGGTCATCCGTTGGGAGGACGGAAAGTGGATCGGAGATGTGCCCGACGGCGGCTGGCCGCCGCTGGAAAGTCTCGATAAACCCAATCCCAAGAGCAAGTGGCCCTTTATTATGCGCAAGCACGGCCATGCCCAGATCTTCGGCCCCGGTCTGACCGACGGTCCCTTCCCCGAGCACTACGAACCCCTGGAATGTCCCATAGAAAAGAACCTGATGAGCGAGCAGATGATGAATCCGACGGCTCCGATCTACGGAACCGCTGAGGATATTCATGCTACCTGTGACCCCAGATTTCCTTTCGTGGGCACCACCTACCGGTGCGTGGAGCACTGGCAGACGGGACTCATGACCCGGCCGCAGCCTTGGTTGATGGAGATGCAGCCACAGGTGTTCGTTGAAATGAGCGAGGAATTGGCCAAACTCAAGGGAATCAACAACGGAGAGCGGGTCTTGGCAAGCTCGGCCCGCGGGTCATTGGAATGCACGGCCATGGTGACAAAGCGATTCAAGCCGTTCAAGATTGGAGGCAATACCATCCATCAGGTCGGGTTCCCGTGGCATTATGGATGGCGATGGCCTGAGACGGGAACCGAGGAAAGCGTCAACCTGTTAACACCCTCCACGGGCGATCCCAATACAAGAATTCCTGAGACCAAGGCCTTTATGGTCAACGTTTCCAAACTGCGATAAGGAGGTGATCTCAATGCCAGGGAAATCATTTTTTGTGGACACGACGTTATGTACGGCCTGCAAGGGCTGCCAGGTGGCCTGTAAACAGTGGCACGACCTGCCTGCGGAAAAAACCGAAAACCGCGGATCGTATCAGAACCCGGCGGATCTCTCCTTTAACACTTACAAGCTCGTGCGATTCAGCGAGGTCGTCGCGGACGGGAAGCTGAAGTGGCTTTTCTTTGCGGATCAGTGCCGCCACTGTATCGAACCGCCGTGTGAGATGACGGCTGAGGATACAACTGCCATTTTCAGGGATGCAGCCACCGGTGCGGTGATTTTTACGGCCAACACCAAACACCTGGATGCGCAGGGGGTCATTGATTCCTGTCCGTACGATATCCCGAGAGCTTCCAAGGATGGCCTCTTGGCCAAGTGCGATATGTGCAATGACCGTGTGGAAAACGGCCTTTTGCCTGCCTGTGTTGCAACCTGTCCCACCGGCGCCATGAATTTTGGAGACAGAAGCGAGATGCTGGCCTTGGCGAAAAACCGTCTGGCCGAGGTAAAAAAGGCCCATCCAAAGGCGCAACTGTTGGATCCCGATGACGTGCGGGTCATCTTTTTGGTGACGGAAAGGCCGAACCTCTATCACAGCTTTGCCGTGGCCTCCAAAGGGGCTTTTGACGTTTCGCGAAAAGTGGCTCTAAAAAGGCTGGTGCGACCATTTTCGAATTTTTTCGCTGGTCTTGGATAGGATGGTTTAGGCCATAAATTTGGGGGGAAGGTCTTTTGATCTTCTCCCCTTTTTGTGCTATGTGAGAAAGGAATATTGTGAAACCGGATCAAATCAAGCGCGCGGTGGCCGGGGTGAAAGCGGCCAGACCTGCGTACCAGGATATCCTTGCATTTTATGAAAAACTCTTCCTCGCCCAGGAGGCGTCAAAGGAGAGGATTGTTCCAAAACCCATTGACATCTCAAAGGAAACCCTAACCATCAAACGAAAAGAGTCTTTTCCTCTTATCAGCACAAAAGACTTTGCCGTAGACACGGTGGCCGCGGCGGCGTTGTTGAGAGAAATTTGTGGGCTTGCCGAGGGGGCCAACGAGGTCTTGGCTCAAGGCGGAAGGCATATTTTGGCGGGGCTGGACAAGGGCGCCCCCGACGCATCAACGCTTTTTGCCAAAATCCTGGATGAAGGTGATGCCTATTGGGATGAGGCGGGAAAGAAAGCCGACATTGCCGGCAGTGCCCTTGCCTTTTTGGTCTATCATGCCGTCAAGCCTTTTTTGTTTCTGTGTGCTGAACAGGCGGCCAAGCATCTTGACAATGGCGCGCCCTGGGAAAAGGGGTATTGTCCGATCTGTGGTCATGGGCCGGCCTTGGCGGTGTTACGTGATGAAGGCCGGCGGTTTCTGCTGTGCAGTTTTTGCGGTTACCAGTGGGCCGCCCGCAGGGTCTTTTGTCCTTTTTGTGAAAACAAGGACCAAAAAAACCAGCACTATTTTTTCAGTGAAGAAGAAAAAGAGTTTCGTGTACATGTGTGCGATGCCTGCAAAAAGTACATTAAGACCGTGGATACAAGACACTTGACACGCCCTTTCTACCCTTTTTTGGAACAGATTTCAACGTTGCACTTGGATATGTTGGCCCGAGAACAAGGGCTTGACGGTGGACTGCCTCTATGGCTTCAAGGCTAGATTTCTACGATCGGAAGATCTCTTATCTTCGCGTATCGGTAACAGACCGATGCAACCTTCGATGCGTTTACTGTGCCCCCGTGAAGGCATTCAAGTTCAAAAAACACGCTGAAGTGTTGCAGTACGAAGAGATCCTGGAAATCATCCGGGCAGCCAGGGATCTGGGCATCAACAAGGTCCGACTCACCGGTGGAGAACCGTTGATACGAAAAGACTTCATCCACCTGGTTAAATCCGTATGCCGGATTTCCGGACTGGACGATGTAAGCATTACGACCAACGGGGTGTTTCTGAAAAAAATGGCCCAAGCCATCCTGGATGCCGGTGTACACCGGCTCAACGTGAGCCTGGACACGCTGGTACCGTTGAAGTATGCAAAAATCACCGGTCGCGATTGCTTTCATGACGTCTGGAACGGCATTGAAGCTGCCCATGCCCTTGGATTTTCACCCATCAAGATCAACGTGGTAGCCATGAAAGGGATCAATGACGGCGAGATTGTCTCTTTTGGCCGGCTGTCCTTGCGAAAACCTTATCAGATCCGGTTCATCGAGTTTATGCCCATCGGCAACGATGGTTACTGGACGCCTGAAAAGTATGTGTCGTCGGATACCATCAAATCAAAGCTGGAGTCGATTGGTCCTCTTTTCCCAATTTCTTCAGGCGTTGTTGACGGACCCGCCCGGCGACATTGCTTTGACGGGGCCAAGGGAGAGGTCGGGTTTATCTCGCCTATGAGTCATCGTTTCTGCCATGCCTGCAACAGGCTTAGGTTGACCGCCGACGGCAAAGTGCGTCCCTGCCTTTTTGGAAATGAAGAACTGGATGTAAAGACGCCCCTTAGAGAGGGATGTAGCCGTCATGATCTCAAAGTGTTGTTGCAAGTGGCGATTGACAGAAAACCAAAACAGCACCATGCCGAGGTGCAAGGGCAGGCAAAATCGAGCCGTCCCATGTCCGCTATTGGAGGGTAGTTAAAAGCTATGGAATGTCCCCATTGTCACAGTGACATGCCGTTTCGGCTTTGTCCGGAGTGCGGAGAGAAGACACCGGATGTCGGTAAATACTGCTGCTACTGCGCGGCCGCCATTGCCGACCAGGACTTGGATGAAAGGTCCGACAAGGAGGATGCAGACGATTTTTCCAGACGGGTCTTATGCAGTGACGGCGCCTGTATCGGGGTCATCAATGCGCAGGGCGTGTGCAGTGAGTGCGGCAAGCCTTATAACGGGGCTCCGGAATAGCGACGTTGGCGGTTTGCAATCTTTGGTACCATAGGGGGGCTTGCTTGGCGATCAACATGGTCCCAAGTTCGTGGCCCGTTTGTGGATGTCCGGTGTCTGAGTTATGTACGAATTAAAAGTAATCACCCATTTTTCCGCAGCCCACCAACTCAAGGAGTTCCGTGGGGCCTGCGAGAGTTTGCACGGACATAACTGGAAGATTGAGGTCTACGTGACTTCCCGCGTCCTGGACGATGCGGGGGTGGTCATGGATTTCAGGGCTCTTAAGAACCATGTTCGTGCTGTCATGGAAACGCTGGACCACACGTTTTTGAACGATCTTGCGCCTTTCAAGCATGCCAATCCGTCTTCGGAAAACATCGCCAAATACGTGGCTGAACAGCTGGCGTTTTTGTTGGAAGACCCCCGGATCGAGGTCAGCCGTGTGACCGCCTGGGAATCAGAAAATGCCTGCGCGACATATTATCCTTCAGCCGATGGTCATTGAAGCCCGACCCATCCACCCTTTATAAGCAGGAAATCCGGGTCAGGGGAGGCATCCCTGAACATGACCGCGCCGCATATCGGCTCGCTGGGATGCCATATCGTTTGCGAATCCCAAGCCCGGCTGGACGCATACGCAGTCATTGTATGCGGGGGATGGCACGAAAAGCCCCTGATGCCAAGACGCATTTCACATAGCTCCAGAGGCTTTTCTTTTGATTTCACTTGGAGCCAGCGATGGGATTCGAACCCGCGACCTGCTGATTACGAATCAGCTGCTCTACCCCTGAGCTACGCTGGCGTTACTGATTTATCTTTACCGTATCCGCGTCATAAAATCAAGACGGATTGTGGGTTCCGATCTACCACAAAAAGAATAAGGTTTGGATTCGGGCAAACCCGGCGCTCGGAGGATCTTGGGTGGATCCCCTTGAATGAACCGCTATTTTGGCCTATATTAAACAAATGCGTTTCAATAAGTCCGGTCTTTCAGCAATCCGGGTGCGGCAATGCTGGGAAACAGGACTTTTCTTTTGAACCGGACGCAATGCGAGGCCCCGAAAAGGCCGTTATCTTTTCACAAAAACGGATGATTTGTTATCCATATGCGAGATCCGGGACATTCCATCGCCGACCTGGTGTCGATCCTTAGAGATTTCAGGGGTAGGATCAACTGCACCGGCTTGTCCGGCTCTGAGAAAGCCTATTTGTTGTGCCGAGTGCAGGGAGAGCTTAAACGCCCCGTCCTTGCCGTTTGCACGGACGCCAAGGAGGCTGAGGCACTGGAGGAAGATCTGCGCTTCTATTCGGGCCGAACCGGCATGTCTGTGATTGCGTTTCCATCATATGACATTCTTCCCTTCAGACCCCTTTCTTATCATTCCGAGACATGCAGTCGGCGGGTGGGTGCGCTGTACCACATGATGACGGCGCCTGAGCAACCAACTATCGTGGTTACCACCGTTTCCGGCTTGCTCCAGAGGGTCATCCCCAAAAAGATCCTTTCCAGGTGTTGTGAGTATGTGCAGTCCGGGGAAGAGCTGGAGCGAGACGACCTGATTGGAAGGCTGGTTCAGGGAGGATATCAGGAAACAGCCCTGGTGGAAGAGCCCGGGGATTATGCTCTCCGAGGCGCCTTGATTGATGTGTTTCCGCCCCTTTGCGTGAACCCGGTTCGCATCGAGTTTTTTGGTGATATGGTGGAATCCGTCAGGGCGTTTTCCGCACGGGATCAGCTTTCCCTTGGCTCGTTGCCCGAGCTTGCCATTGTGCCGGCACGAGAAACCGTCCTTGAAAAAGAACACATTGAAGACATTGTCGAGCGAATACATATTCAGGGCCGACACCTGGAAATGCCGGGCTTGCGTATCCAAGACGTGGTCGATCGGATCCGGAATCAGGAACAATTCCCCGGAATAGGTGGGTTGCTGCCCCTGCTGTTTGATTCTTTAGGAACGTTGTTTGACTATGTTCCTGCGGATACGCTTCCCGTGCTGGTCGATCCCGTGGCCAATCGAAAAAGGGCACTCGAAATAGAGAAGATGGCCGCCGAGAACTACCTGGCTTCGGCCGCACAGGGTCACCTTTGTGTGGAGCCTGAAAGGCTATATTTGCATTGGGCCGATGTGGAAGCAAGGCTGAGCAGCAATGAAAGCCTTGCGCTGAAATCGGTCCCCATGGCGGATGATCTTGGCCGTGAGTGCCGTTTTTGGGTGGAAAACAACCATCCGTTGACCCAGAAACTCAGGGCTCGGCTGGATCCCGATGCATTGCTGAGGCCTTTGGCCGACTGGATAAACGCTGCCCGGGAAAAAGGGCTCAATGTCTGTCTTGTGTGCCGTACCGCAAAGCAGGCCAAACGCATCGAAGGGTTTCTCATGCCCTACGGGATTGGGTTGAAAAGGGCCGAAGCATTTTCGGGTCGTGATAATCAAAAGCAGGCTTGCAATGTCTGTATCGGCGAGCTTTCCAATGGATTCCTCTGGGCCCGGGAAGGTTTTGCGGTTGTTACGGAAGACGAGATTTTCGGGCCAAAGCACCGCCTTCCAAAGACCCCTCAAAGGGAACAGAAGATTGAGCGGCTTGCTTTTGAGGCGTTGAAATCTGGGGATTTTGTGGTTCACGTAGATCACGGTGTGGGTCGATACAAAGGCCTTGTAAAACTGGAAGTGGGCAAGCAGTCAAACGACTTCCTGCTTTTGCAGTACCAGGATGGCGACAAGCTGTACGTTCCCGTAGATCGGATGAACTGCATCCAAAAGTATGTGGGTGTTGATGGGGTTACCCCGAATCTGGATAAGATGGGAGGCAAGTCGTGGAGCCGGGTCAAGGAACGGGTCAAAAAGTCGATTCGAAAAATGGCCGGTGAACTTTTGAAGCTTTATGCTTGGCGCAAAGTCCAGAAAGGATGTGCTTTTTCTCCGCCGGATCGACATTTTGCCGAGTTTGAAGCCGCTTTTGAATATACGGAAACTCCGGATCAGAACCGAGCGGTTCAGGAAGTGATCGCCGACATGGAGGCCTCCATACCCATGGACCGACTCATATGCGGAGATGTCGGGTACGGTAAGACGGAAATTGCCGTCAGGGCGGCCTTCAAGGCGGTTTGGGACAACAAGCAGGTGGCCTTTCTGGTGCCAACAACGGTGCTTGCAGAACAGCATTTTCAGACATTTAAAAAACGTTTTGAGCCCTATCCGATTGAGATCGCCGCGTTGAGCAGGTTCCGCTCCGCGGGCGAGCAGAGAGGCGTGGTAAAAAAACTCAAAGAAGGACGGATAGACATTGTCATAGGCACTCACCGCCTTTTGCAAAAGGACATCGGCTTCAAGGACCTTGGACTTGTGATTGTTGATGAAGAACAGCGTTTTGGCGTGGCCCACAAGGAAAGGTTGAAAAGATTGCGGCGAACAGTGGACGTGCTGGCTTTGACAGCCACTCCCATACCCCGGACCCTTCACATGTCTTTGATGGGCATCAGGGACCTAAGTATCATCTCAACACCGCCGGAGCACCGGTATTCTATCAAGACCTATATTTCCGTTTTAGACGATACGGTTGTGGCTGAAGCGATCTACAGGGAACTTCAAAGGGGCGGGCAAATCTTTTTCGTACACAATAATATTCGAACCATAGAGTCCATGGCCGGACGCATTGAAGGGCTCGTGCCCGGTATCCGGGTTGGCGTGGCCCATGGTCGCCTTGATGACGAGGCACTGGAAAGGGCCATGCTTCAGTTTCTGCATCGCGACATCGATCTTCTTGTGTGTACGACCATCATTGAATCCGGACTTGATTTTCCTTCCGCCAATACCATTCTGATTAACCGGGCGGACAAATTCGGTTTGGCGCAGATTTATCAACTTCGCGGCCGGGTGGGCAGGAGGGATGAACAGGCCTACGCATATCTTTTCATCCCTCATGAGAGTGCTTTGACACGCGATGCTCAGAAGCGCCTAAAGGTTCTCATGGAGCACAGCGATCTTGGATCCGGTTTTCAAATTGCCATGAGCGACCTTCAGATCAGGGGGGCGGGGACGATTCTTGGTCCCACGCAGTCGGGTCAGATTGCATCCGTGGGTCACGAGATGTATTTGCAGCTCATGGAGCGTGCGGTCAAAGAAATCAAGGGCGAGCCTGTGGAGTCGGAGCTCGACCCTGAGATCACGGCAAACATGTCAGCCTACATTCCCGAGGGGTATGTGGCCCATATTGATCAACGTATGACAATTTACAGGCGTTTGTCTGGAATTGCCGACCAAACCGCACTCAATAATATGCGCATAGAGCTGGTGGACCGTTTTGGTCCACTGCCGGCAGAGGCCGAGGCGTTGCTGGGAAAGATCATGCTTAAGATCCTTTGTAAAAAGCTGGGGATAGAACGGATGGAATTAGGCGACCGGCACATGGCATTCACATTTTCGCAAAAGACGCCGGTGCCTCCGGAAAAGATAGCTCGGCTTGTGCAGGAAAAGCCCGATCGATTTCGGATGGCGCCGGACTGCACCCTTCGTGTGCGGATTGGCTCCGATGCGTCGGTTAACGCCATCGAGGTTTCCAAAAAGGTATTGCATGAGCTTGCCGCGTGAGATAAAAAAGCCGTATATATTTCGTTGGTGCAAAATCATCCGGGTTCAGAGGGGAAATTGTTTTGTCCCTCGGGAAAAAACCGACACAGGGCGCACTTCTTGTGCAACAGAATGTAACGGAATGAAAAAAGCGGTGATGATAACCATCTCCTTGCTCATCTTTGTGCTGTGTTTTCCGGGATGTTCCGGCAAAAACGGCGCCGGGATGGAAGGGCGCCCTGTTATTTCCGTGGACGATCATGTATTGACGGTTGCTGAGTTTAATGAATATTTTGAACCCTTGAAGATGAGCTATGCCAAGCAAGAAGGTGAGGATGGCGGCAGCCTGCGGGAAGCCCGCGCACGGTTTCTCCTGGAACTGATCGAGGAGATGATTATCCTCCGGAGGGCGGAGGAGCTGGGCCTGCAAGTTTCTTCCGCAGAAATGCAACAAGCCTTGGAAAATCTGGAGGCGGACTATGACGACCAAGGTCTTGAAGACATGTTCATGAGACAGGCTATTTCCATGGAAACGTGGAAGAAAAGGGTCAGAAGACAACTTCTGGTTGGTAAGGTTTTGAGCCAAGATCTTGGCGAGGCTATCTTTGTTACACCCGAAGAGATACGACAGTATTATGACGAACATCATGAAGCATGGGATCGCGGAGAACAAGTCCGGGTCAGACACATCCTGCTTTCGAGTCAAAAACAAGCCAATGAAGTGCTAAAAAAGATCAAAGACGGCGAAGACTTTGCTGTCGTTGCCAGGCAGTATTCCACCGCGCCGGAAGCAAGGGCGGGCGGAGACATGGGGTACATAGTACGGGGGCAACTTCCCGAAAGATTAGAAGCCCCCATTTTTTCTTTAGAGCTCAACAGTGTTAGTCCTGTGATAAAGACCTCCTATGGTTATCATATTTTCAAAGTTCTGGAGAAAAGGCCGGCAGGCAAACCCGAATTGAATGATCGAATCGAAGAAATAAGACAATGCGTCAAAAAGGAAAAGATCGAAAGGGCCTATGGCCCCTGGCTGGCCAAATTGCGATCGCGGTACAAGATAACAGTCAATAAGGAGATCATATGATGATGGGGAAAAACCATAGAAGAGGCGTTTCCATTAATTTCATCGTAGGCCTGGCTTTGCTTTGGTGGCCGATGATCAGTCATGCGGAACTGGTAGATAGGATAGTGGCCATTGTGAATGCGGATGTCATCACGCTTTCCGAGATTAACGAGGCGATAGAACCCTTTGTCAAGCAGGTCCAAGATGCGTCTTACGGGCCGGACGAAAAACGTCAACTGCTTTACAAGATTCGACAGGACGTGTTGAACAGGATGATCGAACAGAAACTGACGGAACAGGAAAGCCAGAGACTCGGGGTTTTCGTTCATGATTCGGAAATAGACAAGCGCTTAGAAGTTGTCAAGAATGAAAACCATTTGACGGACGAAGCGTTGTCTCGAGCCCTGGAGGCCGAAGGCTATACCCTGAAGGAATACCGGGAAAGGATTAAAGAACAATTGCTTAGTATGAAACTGGTCAACATGGAGGTGAAGTCGAAAATTGCTATTACAGAAGACGACATCAGGAAACATTATGAGAACCATAAGAAAAATTATGCGGGGGAGCAAAAATATCATTTGCGAACGATTTTGATCAAGGCTCCTTTCGGGGAGCAGGTTGAGGACGATGAAAATGCTCTCAAGAAAATTGAAATGGTGGTTGAGGCCTTAAAAGCGGGGGTGCCTTTTGAGGATGCGGCCAGGCAGTATTCAGACGACCTGAGTGCGGAACAAGGCGGGGACCTGGGTTTTTTCACTATTGATGAGCTTGCACCTGAACTCCGGGATACCGTGCGATGGATGAAGGAAGGCGAGGTCAGTTCCGTATTGCGGACGGCACGGGGATATCAACTTCTCATGGTTGAGGCTATCGAGCTGTTGTCGGGGAAGACATTGGAGGAGGCCAAAACGGAGATACAAGAGCAAATGTTTCGAGGGGAAGTAGAAAAGAAATACAAGGCATGGTTGGAGGCATTGCGAGAACGATCTTATATTAAGATCATCCAATAGGGGTTCCCAATGCTGCGGTTACCTATCAAGTTTCTTGACTTTTTTGGATTTTCCTCTATCATCGTTTCCATGGCTGTACGCTCCGACAGGCGAGGCGCCCGGAGAAGCGATGCTCTATATGGAAGTCGGCTGCCATTTTTGGCGCTGGAAAGCCGAAGGTGCTTTACGGGGACAGACCGGAAGAAAGAGACGAGCGATGACTGAACGCAGGGTGGACCCAAGATACGAAGTGGTTCTGAAGGTCCGTTATGAGACGGACAAGGCATTTCAAGCCGCTGCCATTCACAACCTGAGCTCAGGCGGCCTTTACCTGGCAACCCAGACGCCTTTTGGCGTGGGTTCTGAGTTTCACATAGAGATCGAGCTGCCGGAGCACAACGGTTGGATGAGGGGGCTGTGCAAGGTCGTGTGGGTTAACGAAATTGAAACGGAACAATATCCTAAAGGGATGGGTGTCGCATTCATAGAAACGCCTTCGGGATACCACGAGCTTGTTCAAAGGTGCGAGTAAGCATTGCAGCTCAGCTTTGTAGAAAAAAAGCAATCTTCCATGTTGTACGGATGTGAACGGCCGATGGGTTGGAACCGACATTGACAAAGAAACTCGATGCCAACGGGATATTCGAGCTGTTGGGTGCGGGGCGCAAGATTTGAAAGCGACCAAAAAAGAAGCGCGGTTTCTGATTGTAGACGACGACAAGGAGTTTGCAAACGTCTTGGCCGAACATCTGGTGGCTCGAGGATACCCGGCCAAGGCGGTCTATGATGGTCAAGAAGGTTTGGATGCGTTCCGTACGGGTGGTTTTCAGGTAGTTTTCACCGATCTTCAAATGCCCGGCATGGACGGTATCGAAGTGGTTCGTGAAATCAAAAGACTTGATAACAGATCCGTCGTGGTGGTTATCACCGGCTTTGGAACGATCGAGTCTGCGGTCAAAGCGATCAAGGAAGGCGCTTACGACTTCATTACCAAGCCTGTGAAGTTCGAACAGCTTGATATCGTTGTTGACCGCGCCCTTGAAAAAAGAGGCCTGGTCAAACAGCTCGATTTTTTCAGGGGTCTCACCTTGGCGGTCATTATTTCCATACCCGTTTGGCTTATCTTGGGAATTGTTTTGGCATTCAAGGTTTTCTGACGGGCGTCAAGGTTGTCCTGCCGTTTCCCTGCCGATGTTTTATGCTACGGCGCCATCCAACCGGTTGTTGTTCGCGTCAGACAAATTCCGGCATCAGAAGAACCCATCATTGATCATGCGTGAAAAACCATAGGGACCGAGGCTGAGAGTCTGTGGCCGGAGCCGAAACGTTCAACACACAATGACGGCGGAAAATAGTGTATTCTTCCAATACATATTGACGCCGACGTGAGGAATCGAAATGGCTGTTGACCGAACCAAAATACTTTTAGACAGCATCAAGAGACTGTTGAGGCGGGGCGCCACGGTTCATCTCCACAAGATTGTCAACAAAACGCATGCCGCTGATTTGGCCGCCATCTTCCATTTCCTTACTCCGGGTGAACAAGCCGCCCTTTTTGACCACATAGAAGACTTGCAGCAAAAGGCGCTGTTATTCAGTGAGCTGGAAGAAGAATTGCTTCTTAAGCTGATTGAAGATATGCCTCCGGAAGGGATTGCTGAAATCCTGGAGCAGATGCCCAATGACGACGTGGCCGACCTGTTGGGAAAGCTCAGCGATGACAGGGCCAAGGTGCTGCTTGACCTTATGACCAAGGAAGGGTCTGAAGAGGTCGAAGGGTTGTTGGGCTACGATGTGGATACGGCCGGCGGCATCATGCTTCCCGATTTCATTGCCCTGAAGGAAGAAACCACGGCAAGGGAGGCGATCAAGGCCCTGCAAAAAGACTACAAAGATATCGAGATGCCTTTCTACCTCTACGTGGTGGACGACCACGACAATCTGGTTGGGGTCATCTCTTTGCGGCAGCTGGTGGTTGTGCCGCCGGACACAAAGCTGAAGTCCATCATGACTACCGATGTCGTCAGTGTGCAAACAAACACGGACCAAGAAGAAGTGGCCAAGATCGTTGCCCGCTATAACGTCTTGGCGGTGCCTGTAGTCGACGAAAATAACACGCCGGTAGGTATTGTAACGGTAGACGATGTTATAGATATCATTCGAGAGGAGGCTACCGAAGATATCCTGAAAATGGCAGGAGCCGGGGAGGGTTTTGTGGAATCCCAGTCCCTTTTCAGGAGCACCAGAATCAGGCTGCCGTGGCTTTTTGCCAGTTGGATCGGCGGGATCATTGCCTTTGTGATCATCGGGCATTTTGAGAGCAGCCTCAACAAACTCGTGTATCTTGCCGCTTTTATTCCCATCATCATGGGCATGGGGGGCAACATCGGGACCCAGTCTTCCACCATCGTTGTTCGGGGTCTGGCTACGGGCAGGTTGAATGTGAAGCAAATAGGCGAAGTTGTCTTGAAGGAGCTGTCTATCGGGTTCTTGCTTGGCTTTGTCTACGGATTTCTGCTCGGGTTGGTGGTCTTCCTGCGCTACGACATATGGCTTTTAGGCATTACCGTGGGGCTTGCGGTAGTGAGCTCCATGGCCGTTGCCGCTCTGGTGGGTTCTTTGGTGCCCATGGTCTTTGCCCGCATCAACATTGATCCGGCCGTTGCTACGGGTCCCTTTGTAACCACCTCCATCGATATTGTCAGTGTATTTTTGTATTTTCAACTGGCAACCACGTTGCTTCATCTGTGACCCCATGCCGAGCGCTTCTTCTCCAGCCATCATGCTGCGGGCGATTCAGTACGGCGACTATGACAGCATCGTCACATTTTTTGCCTTGGAATACGGAAAGATTTCCTTGATCGCCAAGGGAGCGCGCAAGAGCCGTAAACGGTTTGCCGGGGTGCTGGAACTGTTTTCCGCACTGAATATCACATGGACTGAAGGACGCGGTGGAAGATTGCCGTTTCTTCAAGAGGCGATGGTTGTTTTTCCCTTTGAGCATCTGCGCACCAATATCAGCCGCACAGCCTATGCGAGCTGCTGGTGTGAGTTGGTGTATCGATGGATGCGACCAGAGCAAAAACAGCCTGCCGTGTATGAACTGCTGGAGCACGTGCTTAACGCGCTGAATACGGGGAACATACCGGAAGAGGTCCTGCACGTTGCCTTTCAGCTGCATTTCATGCAGTTGAATGGATTCGCTCCCACCCTTGATCGTTGCATCCGTTGTCAAAAGCCTCTTGCCCGGTTTCCTGAAACCGGGGTTTCATTCAAGGTCAAGCAAGGCGGGATTTCCTGCGCGGCATGTGGGCTGTGCAAGCCGGGAGATCTTGCCGTTTGCATGGGAACGGTCAAGAACCTGTATTGGGTTTTGACCACGCCGCTGAGCCATCTGCACAGAATCAAGTTTTCCAAACAGGCGGCTCAGGAGAGTTGCCGTATTTTGGAGGCCTTTATTTCCTGCCACTTGGGACTGGAAACCAAGAGCCTGAAACTGCTTAAAGAACTCACAGCGCCGGGAACCTGTTTTTGTATGGGCCGTCCATCATAGCTTCCATTGATTTCTTTACAAACCATCCGTTTCAGTGTATTTAAAAAAGCTTGTAGTTTGGCATTTTCCTGCAGGTTTTTTCCTTTTAGGTTTACCCGACGCTCCAAAACGCTTTTTGCCAACGCAGGAGTACGAAGGAAATGAATCCATGAATTTTCAAAAAGTCATTCAAACTCTCCAGAATTTTTGGGCGCAGCGAGGCTGTGTTTTGCAGCAACCTTATGACATAGAGGTGGGCGCGGGGACCTTTCACCCCGCCACCCTGTTGAGATCCCTGGGCCCGGAGCCCTGGAATGTGGCTTACGTGGAACCGTCCCGGCGTCCCACAGACGGACGGTACGGGGAAAACCCAAACCGGCTTCAACACTACTATCAATACCAAGTTATCCTGAAGCCTTCTCCTTTGGATGTTCAAAATATATACCTGAAAAGTTTGAGGGCGTTGGGGCTGGACCCGCTGGCCCATGATATCCGTTTTGTGGAAGATGACTGGGAATCGCCGACACTGGGGGCATCAGGGCTTGGGTGGGAAGTGTGGCTCGACGGCATGGAGATCACCCAATTCACCTACTTCCAACTGGCGGCGAGTTTTGAACTCAAACCGGTCTCTGTTGAGATTACCTATGGGCTTGAGCGGATAGCCATGTATCTGCAAGGTGTGGACAATGTCTACGACCTGAAGTGGAACAATGTCATTACCTACGGGGATTTGCACCATCAGGGAGAGGTTGAGCATTCCACCTATAATTTTGAAAAAGCGGACATTCATATGCTTTTTCACTTTTTTGACATGTATGAGGCTGAAAGCAAGCGCATTGTTGCAGAATCGCTGGTTTTGCCTGCCTACGAATACTGCCTCAAGTGTTCCCATGCTTTTAACCTCCTCGATGCCCGCGGCGCCATCAGTGTGACGGAAAGGACAGGGTTTATCGCCCGCGTACGAAATCTTGCCCGTGCTTGTGGAGAGGCCTATTTGGAGCAAAGAAAGGCCTTGGGATTTCCTTTGCTGGGGAAATCGTGAATCTTTTGGTTGCAAAGCGTAAATGGCGCATTCGTACAATGGCAAGTGCGCCCCGTGAGAACAGTGGTAGTGCAGGATGCCTTGCGACGCATGGACACCCTGTTGGTTTATCGCTGGTCGCAGGCTGCAAACGCAGGTTTTATTTGCCAGATAACCTATAACGAATCACAGATAACGCATAACGGATAACCCATGATGAAAACGCTGCTTGTCGAAATCGTAAGTGAAGAGATACCCGCCGGATACATCGTGCCGGCCCTTGAAGCCATGGCAACTCTTATGGGCGAGAAACTTTCCGAGGCCCGAATCGATTATGGTCCCATGAAAACGTACGCCACACCACGGCGTTTGGCATTGGTGGTCGAGAGGGTGGCTGAGCGGCAGACCTCGGTGACCATGGAGATTGTGGGCCCGCCAAGCGCGGTGGCCTTTGACTCAGAAGGACGTCCCACGAAAGCTGCCGAAGGCTTTGCCAAGAGCCAGGGGGTTGCGGTCAGCCGTTTGCGCACAAAACACACGGACAAGGGCGACTATGTGTGCGTGAAAAAGGCCGAACGGGGTAGGGCCGCCAAAGGGGTGCTTCAAACGATTATTCCGCAAGTCATCAACACTATTCCTTTTCCCAAATCCATGCGTTGGGGTGATTGGGATCTTTCTTTTGCCAGGCCGATACATGCTATTGTGGCGCTTCTGGACAATCAAATAATATCATTCAACATGGAAGACATTAAGAGTGGCCGCCGGACCCTGGGGCATCGCTTTATGCATCCCAAGCCCGTTACCATCAAGAACGCTCTTGATTATGTTTCTGCGCTAAGGCGCGCCTTCGTGGTGGCTGACATGGCGGAACGAAAAAGACTGGTGGTGTCTGAGATCGAAAAAGCCGCCGGCAAACTGGGCGGCACGATTCTTCCCGACGAGGCTCTGGTGGATATTGTGATGAACCTGGTGGAATATGTCGCCGTGTCCGGTGGTACGTTTGACAAAAAGTTTCTCCGGGTGCCGAAAGAAGTCCTGATTACTGCTATGCGGGAGCACCAGAAATACTTTGCCGTCATTGATCCGGACAAAAATCTGCGGCCCTGTTTCATTGCCGTGAACAACACGCCCGCCAAGGATATGAAGGTTGTCACGAAAGGCCATGAGCGTGTTTTGAGGGCCCGGCTCGAGGATGCCCGTTTCTTCTTTGAAGTGGATTCGAGAACACCGCTGTCCGACATGACGGCCCAACTTGAGGGTGTGACTTTTCAGGCCAAACTGGGTTCCATGCTTGAAAAGGTTTCCAGGGTTAAGGCCTTGGCCGAGCACCTTTCGCAGAAGGCGGCTCCGGGCTTAAGGCCTGCTGTGTCAAGAGCGGCGCATCTGTGCAAGTCGGACCTGACCAGCCAAATGGTAAACGAGTTTCCCAAGCTCCAAGGGGTTATGGGGCGCATCTATGCCGGCCTTGCGGGCGAACCTGAATCGGTCGCGCAAGCGATTGAAGAGCATTATCTGCCAACCCACGCCGGAGGACGGCTACCTGAAACCCTTGCCGGATCCCTGGTAAGCATTGCCGACAAGCTGGATTCTATTTGCGGTTGTTTCGGCATCGGCCTCATGCCTACAGGAACGACAGACCCTTATGCCTTGAGACGGCAGGCCTTGGGGATTATTCAGATTATGATGGCCGGGGGCCTCTCTATTTCTCTTACAGGACTCATTGAAAAAAGCCTCGACCTGCTTGCGGACAAGATCACCGAAGAGCCCCAAGTCACTGCCCATCGGATTCTCACGTTCTTCCGGCATCGTCTGGAGCGTTTGTTGATGGAGCGGGGGGTTGCCAAGGATCTCGTCGTGTCGGTGACAAGCACTTCCATAGAAGACATTCCGACTGTGTCCAAGCGAACAGAAGCCCTTCAAAACCTGAGGGCCAGACCCGATTTTGAACCCCTCGCCGTTGCCTTTAAACGCGTTGTAAACATTATCAAACAGGCCGGGGAACGGGGGGACCTGGGTTCGGAAAAAGGCGTGGTCCGGGCAGATCCCGGTATATTCCAAGAAAAGTGCGAACACCGGCTCTACGGGGAGCTTCAGAAGGTAAAGCAGGGCATATGCGAGGAGGTAGAAGAGGGCGCCTTTGATAGGGCGCTGCTTGCCGTATCGACCTTGAAAGGACCGATTGACGATTTCTTTGACGGTGTCATGGTCCTTGTGGAAGACGAGAAGCTGAAACAAAACCGGCTCGCCCTACTGAGTGAGATAGCGGATTTGTTTGCGATCTTTGCGGATTTTTCGAAGATATCGACCTAAACATCCTTTCCGTGGGCTCTTGTCAAATCAACGGCCTATTCAAACAGGGCTGCAGCATGGCGCAACCGGTCGACTACGCGTACCTGTCCTATGGCCAAGAGCACATCAAAAATCCCCGGCCCTTTGGCCTGTCCTGTCAAGGCTGTTCGCATGCCGTTGATCAGTATGCCCGGTTTTACCCCAAGTTCGTCGGCCATGTGGCGTACGACGTGTTCGGTTGACTCAAGGGTAAAATCTTGAAGGGCTTCGAGGTGATCGGCCAGGCGGGGAAACCACTTTTTTAAGCCTTCGTGTTTGAGAATGTTTTTTTCCAGCAGTTTTGTGTCGATAGGGTAGTCATCGGAAAAATAGGCTCGACCGGCAGTGACAAAATCCGTGGTTACATGAAATCTGCTTCGTATAAGGTCTACGGTTCTCAAGAACCAGTCGTGTTTTGTCGATTCGTAGTCCGGATTCCAAATGCCGGCTTTTTTCAGCTGGTCCTTGACATAAGGAATGATTTCTTCAACAGGAAGATTCCTTAAATAGTGGGTGTTAATGCTGATCGCCTTGGGGTCGGTAAAGAATTTCGGATCGTCTTTCCTGACATCAAAAATGGCATTTGCCCGGCTGAGCCCTTCTAAAGAAAAAGCGTCAATCAGTTCGTCCTTGGAAAAAATCTCCCTAGAGTCCGGCGTGGACCATCCCAGCAGCGCCAGATAGTTGACAAAAGCCCAGGGCAAAAAACCGTGCTCTTTGTAAAAATGCACCGCCACCAGTTCGCCGTGGGTCCTTTTGGAGATTTTGGCCTTCTTGGGGTCCAACGTGAGAGACATGTGGGCAAATTTGGGAACGGGTGCTCCAAGGGCCCTGTAGATTAATATCTGTTTGGGTGTATTGGCCAAGCCGTCTTGCCCCCGAATAACGTGGGTGATGCCGTCGCGAATGTCGTCAACAGCATTGGAAAGGACGTAAAGGGGTTGGCCGTTAGAACGAATAATGACGAAATCTTCGATGTCTTCAAATCGTTTTTCGATAATGCCGTACACCATATCGGTGAAACTTACGAAGCCTTCGCCCCGGGGAACTTTTAGGCGGAGTGTGTATGGGATGCCTGCAGCCTCCTTGCCGTCTATTTGTTCCGGTGCAAGATTGCGGCAGGCGCCGTCATATTGCAGGGGCCTCTTTTTTGTTCTTGCTTCTTCTCTTTTTCGGTCCAGTTCCTCTTTGGTGCAAAAACACTTATAGGCATGCCCGGACTCCAGCAGCCTTCGGGCCGCAGCCACGTGTTCTTTAATGAATTCGGACTGGAAATAGGGACCTTCATCCCAGTGGATTCCCAGCCACTGCAGGCTGTCCAAAATACCCTGGATGGATTCCTCGGAAGACCTCTGTGCATCCGTGTCTTCGATCCTTAAGATCAATTTGCCGCCTGTCTTCCGGGCAAAGAGCCAGTTGAATATGGCGGTGCGGGCCCCGCCGATGTGAAGATATCCCGTCGGACTTGGCGGGAAGCGCACAATGACCTGTTGTTCGTCCATTTTCGCTTAACCTTTCTCTCTGTCCGCTTTCGCCCCCGGCCCCGGAAAGGATATGGTTGGATGGTGTCTCCAGCGTTTGCAAGGGGCGTGTTTTTCTGTGTTGCTTTTTTCCGAAATGTCGAAAGACGAAAACAACACGCTGCTTCCGTCCCGATCCCATGTCATCTCCCGAGATATGAGGGGCCATGGCGTGGTTTAGAAGGTTTCATAGATTGTTTGGACCTGATGACAGAGCGTTTTGAATTGATCCGGATACAGGGATTGGGCTCCATCACTCAAGGCTTCTTCCGGGGCGTTGTGAACCTCGACCATGAGGCCATGCACGCCTACGGCGATGGCCGCGCGACTTAACGGTATTACCTGGTCGCGGCGACCGGCCGCATGGCTCGGATCTATAATGATGGGCAAATGGCTTTCCTTGGCTACTACGGGAACGGCCGAAAGATCCAGGGTGTTTCGACTGTGATGGGCAAAAGTGCGCACACCACGTTCACACAAGATCACCTGAGCGTTCCCGCCCTCCAGAATGTATTCTGCGCACATAAGCCATTCATCGATGGTGGCGGATAATCCCCGCTTCAGCAAGATGGGTTTCTGTGCCCGACCTGCCCTGCGAAGCAGGCTGTAATTCTGCATATTCCGGGCTCCGATCTGCACCACATCGGCATATGCTTCCACCATGTCAAAAACCTCATGATCCATGGCCTCTGTCACGACCGGCATCCCCGTGTCTTCCCGAACCTGAGCGAGTATTTTCAAGCCTTCTTCTCCCAACCCCTGAAAAGAATATGGGGACGTCCTGGGCTTGAAGGCGCCGCCCCTGAACATTTGTGCCCCTGCTTTTTTTACCATTCTGGCGATAGTGAGGGCCTGTTTTTCACTTTCCACGGCACAAGGCCCTGCGATGAGGACCAAGTGTCCTTCGCCGACGGCCACATCGCCGATTCTCACGACAGTGCTTTGGGGTCGGAATTCACGGCTGACCAACTTGTAGGGTTTGGTGACAGGGATGGCGTCCTTAACACCAGGAAACTCCATGAAAAAAGAAGCCGCCATGGCCCCTTTGTTGTTCAAAACCCCAATGGCAACCCTGTCTCCGCCCGGGATGGGGCGGGCTGTGCATCCTTTGGCTTCAATAGCGGCCACCACGGCATCGATCTGCTCCGGTGTTGCCTGCTTGCTCATGACTACCAGCATGATTGCCCCCTTTTTGTTCTAACAAAAAAGGCCGCGCCCTACGAAAGACCCGGCCTTGACGTGCTGTTGCCCATCGTTATGTGCCGCCGGCCCACTGCCCCAAAACCGTGTTTTTCCTCCGGCGCCAAAAAAACAACCGGTTCGCTCATTTGGATTTGGTCATTTTTTTCTCATTCTTTCAAGGTGAACGAAAACAGTTTACGAGTATTTTGACATATTTGTCAAGGGCGCACGGCGTGGAACGTCATGCTATGAGCGATTCTTTTCAGCATCTTCCTTTTTAAGCCTGAGCGCTTCTTCATAGACAGCTTGTTTGGACATGCCGAACTCTGCGGCTACGTCCTTTGCCAGTCTGGACAGGGGAACCCGTTTGTTGCGGCACAGTTGCCTCAGGTGGTTGCGGACAGCGGCCGGATCTATGTCTCTTTTCCCACGATACCCTTCAACGAGCAAGGTGCATTCGCCTTTCAATGAAGATCGACGTTGGACGGCTTCCAGCACGTCCTCGAGCTTTCCCCGAAGGACTTCTTCATGGATTTTGGTCAGTTCCCGTGCCAGTACCACCTTTCGGTTGCCAAAAACATCGCTCATGGTTTGCAAGAGGCTTAACAGCCTTTTGGGCGATTCATAAAAAACAAGTGTCCGGGATTCCCATTTCAGATGGCCCAAGAGTTCCCGCCGCTTGCCGGCCTTTCTGGGGACAAAGCCGATGAATACAAAGGCATCGCAGGGAAGACCTGATACGCTCAAGGCCGCGATCACTGCAGACGGTCCCGGGATGGGCACCACCGAAACGGCTTTGTGAATCGCATGTATTACCAAATCGTATCCGGGATCGGACACCGAAGGTGTCCCCGCATCGGTAACCAACGCAATGGTGTTTCCGGCCTCCAGCTTTTGCAACAGTTCCGGGGTGCGTTTTTCCTTGTTATGGTCGTGATAGGAAACAAGGGGTGTCGATATGTTGTGACGGGTCAGGAGGTTGCGGGTATGCCTGGTATCTTCGGCTGCAATGAGGTCCACTTCAGCCAGGGTTCGCAGCGCACGCAACGTGATGTCTTCCATGTGGCCGATGGGGGTGGCGACGACATAGAGAGTTCCCAAGGCCGCGCCACCATGTTGTTTGTCCGGGGTTTCAGTAGGCAAGGTCAAAGGCATTCTTGATGATCTCAATTTCCGGATGGTCCGGCCATAACCGGATGGCCACAACGTCGAAGCGGGCTTTTTCGTTGATCTGTCCGGTCCGTTTCAGGTAGTCGAGCGCAACCCGGGATATCTTGCGTTGTTTTTGCGGCGTAACAGCCGTTTTCGGATTTCCGAATCCATCCGTGCGTCGGGTTTTGACTTCCACAAATGCCAGGGTCCCTCCCTCTTTGGCTATGATGTCGATCTCTCCCAGCTTGGAACGATGGTTCAGCGCAAGGATCTTGTATCCCTTTTTTTCCAAGGCTCGAATGGCAATCGATTCCCCCGTGGCGCCGATATCACGCCGGTCGTCTCCAACGGTGTCCTGCGTGCCGGTTTCCCGATGCCTGAAAATCACAGGCTCACATATTCCTTGACGCGGCCGAAGGTTTTTCTGTGGATCCGGCAACACCCAAACGCCTGAATAGCCCGGCAGTGAGCTTTTGTGCCATAACCTTTGTGTTTGCCGAAACTGAATTCGGGGAATTCCTCATCATACCATATCATGATAGCATCTCGGGTGACTTTGGCAATCACCGAAGCGGCAGCGATGGAGACACAACGAGCATCCCCTTGTTTAATACATTCCTGGGGAAGTGCGGATTGGATAGGGAAGTTGCCATCGACCAGCAGGTAGTCCGGTCCGGGGCAAAGATTGTCCACGGCCATGGCCATGGCCCGCAGAGAGGCCTGGAGAATATTGATACGGTCAATTTCTATAGGATCGACGATTCCTATGCCCACGGATATGGCGTGCTCGTAGATCTTGCCGAATAGCTGTTTGCGCCTTTTTGGGCTTAGCTTTTTGGAATCATCCAGGTGGTCAAGCCGTATTTTTTCGGGAAAGATGACCGCGGCAGCCACTACCGGTCCGGCCAGCGGGCCCCTGCCGGCCTCGTCGATACCGGCAATGAACGGGAATCCACGGTTCCGTGCCTGTTTTTCAAAAGCCTCAGGATCCATGTGCGCGGTACTCGGTTTTAGAAATGCCCTGTGTTGAAAACCCCGACCGGATTTTTCCGGTTTTCGGCTCCCTGTTGCCGTTACCGGGGGCGCAGCTCTTTGATTCGGGCGGCTTTTCCTCTGAGTTTTCTCAAATAGTAGAGTCGGGATCGCCGAACCCGGCCGCGGGTTACAATCTCGATACCGTCAATGCTGGGCGAATGCAACGGAAAAACCCTTTCAACGCCAACGCCGTAAGAAACCTTTCGGACCGTGAATGTGGCATTGGTCGTACCCTTGCGTTTGCGGATAACCACTCCTTTGAAAACCTGGATACGTTCCTTTTCTCCCTCTTTGATTTTCACCGAGACCTTAATAGTGTCCCCGGGCTTGAAGGCCGGCAAATCAAATCGCATTTGTTCTTTTTCAATTTGTCTGATTGCTTCCATGTCTTCCTCCATATCAACGTGTTGGGCAGAGCCCTTCCAACAACGTCGGGTCTATTTTTGCCATGCGTCGTCCAGCCCTAAAAGGCGGTCCAAAACAATGGATGCCGCTGAGCGGACTGAAAGATGGTTGTAATCTGTGGGCCCCATGATGGGGGCCAGCACATAATCAGCGTTTTCAATGAACTCTCGCGATAGACCCCATGCGGTTCCAAAGGTCAATAAGAGTGGATGCTGAGACCCCAACATCTTTGACAGTTTGTCGAAGCCGATATGCCCCCCATGGGGCCGGGCATCCGTCACGACGGTTACGGGCCTGGCCGCCGCCTTGCTTGCTATGTGTTCGACGGCTTCTTCAAAAGAAGATGTCAGGTTTACCAGCTCCAAAGCGGCCCTGCGATCCGGGTTGTACGTGGCCCCAATACCCTGTGTCCAGTGTGAAACGATCCTTCGGACCAGTTCCTGCTGGTCCGGCAGGGGGGTCACCACATAGAAAGTTTGCACGCCATACGTTTTTGCGGCCCTGGATATGTCGTGCAGATCCAGATTGCTCACCGCCGATGTAATTAACCGACCTGCCCGGTTATAGACAGGCCAGTGGACCAGGGCCAGATGGACGTTATGATAAAACTTCAAGACGCAGCCGTGTGTCTGTCAATCAACAGGTCGATGTCCTGCTGAAGTTTTTTCAAAAATGCCACATCTTCCGATGTCAGAGGCATAGACCACAGCAAATCAGGCCTTTTCAAAAACGTCCGGATAATGGACGCTTGCCGTCTCCACTGCCTGATGGCCTCGTGGTTGCCCGACAGCAGGACTTCGGGCACCTCGCGATTTTCAAACGCGCGCGGCCGTGTGTACTGGGGGTACTTGATCAGCCCCGTCGAAAAGGAGTCTTCCCGTGCCGACTCTTTGTTTCCAAGCGCGCCGGGAATCAGCCGGCTTACGGCATCAATGACCACCATGGCGGCCAGTTCTCCGCCGGTGAGTACGTAGTCGCCGATGGAAAGATCTTGGTCGACCAGGTCCTGACAGATCCTTTCGTCAATGCCTTCGTAGCGGCCGCAAACCAGAATGAGACTGGAAAGGTCGGCCAAATATCCGGCCATCCCGTGATCAAAAAGACGGCCCTGTGGGGAGAGCAAAACCACCTGGGCATTCGGATATTGTTTCTTAGCCTCACCAATCGCTCGGGCCAGGGGTTCCGGTTTCATCACCATGCCGGCGCCGCCACCGAAAGGGCGATCATCGGCAGAGCCATGACGGTCTGTGGCAAAGTCTCGAATGTCCATCGTTTTGATGGAAATGAGTTGTTTGTCCACCGACCTTTTGATGATGCCTCCCACATCCAAAACGGAGAACATCTCAGGAAACAACGTGAGAACCGTGAAGTTCATCAATCAATCTTCCAAGCCTTCCGGAAGGTCGACGGTCATGGTTTTTTCGTTCAGGTCGATATCAATGACCACGGAATCGATTGCCGGAATCAAGATCTCCTTTTTGCCGTCTCGAACTACATAGACATCGTTGCTTCCCGTAGGAAAAATTTCCTCCACCCGTCCAATGGCCCGGTTGTCGGATGTAAGCACATTCATTCCAATGATATCGTACCAGTAGTAAGTTCCTTCTTCAGGCGGGGCCAGGGCGGCTTTGGCCACGCGGACCTGACAACCGATCCACGCCTGTGCCGCTTCTATGGAAAAAATGCCGTCCATTGCAATGACGACGACACTTTTGTGTGGGCGGCAAGACGTCACCGACAAGTTGCCCACGGTCCTGCCTTCTCGGCTCAAGACCAGCGTTCGGCCCGAGGCGAAAACATCAAGGGAATCCGTGTAGGAAAGTACCTTGAGGTGTCCTCTGATTCCATGGGTTCCCACTATTTTGCCTACCGTGATGTAGGCGCTTCCGCCCATGGTTTCCTACTCAATTATCTCCAACACACACCTTTTTTTGATCTTGGCGGAAGCCGCGCTCAAAATCGTGCGAATGGCACGAGCCGTCCGCCCCTGTTTTCCAATAATCTTTCCGAGGTCATCCTTGGCCACTTTCAGCTCAAGGACAGAAGTCTGCGCCCCTTCCACCTCGGAAACCTCAACGACCTCGGGATGGTCCACCAGCGCTTGAGCGATATACTTGACCAGATCCTTCATAGTCCCGACCTCCTGACAGCATTAAAAGAGAAAAAAGTTACGCCGAAAGGGTATGCTGGTTTGGAATGACCGTGCTATGGGTTGGGGATTTTTGTAAAAAAACCCTCTTTTTTCAACAAATTTTTGACCGTGGCAGTCGGGATTGCCCCCTTTGTGATCCATTTTTCAATCTTTTCCCGCTTCAAGGTTACCGGCGGCGGCTCTTTCAGGGGGTCGTAGGTCCCCACAAGCTCTAAGAACCGGCCGTCCCGCGGGGCGTTGTCGTTGGCGACCACGATGCGATAGAAAGGCTTTTTCTTCGTGCCGTACCTGGCCAATCTAATCTTTACAGACATGCGATGCTATTCCTCCTTAAAACGGCAGCCCGGCACGACCAAACATGCGAAGCCCGCCTTTGTTCATTTTTTTGATCATTTTTTGTACTTGAACATAACTTTTTAACAGTTTGTTGACCTCTTGAACGGTTGTTCCACTGCCCTTGGCGATTCGCTTGCGCCTGTTGGCATTGATAACCTGATGCTTTCGACGTTCCTCAACGGTCATGGAGTCAATAATGGCCGTGATGCGAACGAACTCCTTCTCATCCACTTTCAACTGCTTTAACTGTTTCAATTTGCCCATGCCGGGGATCATGGACAAGATTTCTTCCATAGAACCCATTTTTTTGACCTGAGCCATCTGATCGCGAAAATCCTCCAGGGTAAACTCGTTTTTTCGAAGCTTTTTTTCCAGCTCTCGGGCTTTTTTTTCGTCAACAGCACTCTGGGCTTTCTCAATGAGAGAAAGCATATCTCCCATGCCGAGGATTCTTGAAGCCATACGATCCGGATGAAAGGCCTCAAGGGCTTCCAGTTTCTCTCCCACGCCCACAAATTTGATGGGCTTGGACGTGATGGACCGAATCGAAATGGCGGCGCCGCCTCTGGCATCGCCCTCCATCTTGGTGAGAACAACCCCTCCAATGTCGAGTGCCTCGTCAAAGTTTTTGGCCATGTTGACGGCATCCTGCCCTGTCATGGCATCTGCGACCAAGAGGATATCCGAGGGCCGAACGGTTTCCTTGATACGTTTCAGCTCGGCCATGAGGGGCTCGTCAATATGGAGCCTGCCGGCGGTGTCTATCAGCAGGCAGTCGCATGATGCGTCCCGGGCCATCTGCAATGCCTGTGTGCAAATCTCAACGGGATCCATATCTTCGGAAGAAGGAAATACCGGCACATTCAACGTGTTGCCAAGCTTTGTGAGTTGCTGAACGGCGGCAGGCCTATAGACGTCGGCCGGAACCAGGTAGGGTTTGTGATGCTGCTTGAGCAGGTACTTGGCAAGTTTGCCGGCAGTGGTTGTCTTTCCCGAGCCCTGCAGGCCTACCAGCATGACGGGGGCGGGTTTGCCGACAAGCTTCAGGCCTTCGTGTTTTTCCCCCAGAAGCCCTGTCAACTCATCATTAACGATCTTGACAACCTGCTGTCCCGGTGTCAGGCTGGAAAGGACTTCTTGCCCGACCGCCCGCTCCCTGACGGCTGCCAGAAACTGCTTGACCACCCTATAGTGAACATCAGCTTCCAGCAGGGCAAGGCGAACCTCCTTGAGTCCGGCATCGATGTTTTTCTCGCTTAACTTGCCGTGCCCTTTGAGTTTCTTAAAAGCAAGATTGAGTTTGTCGGTCAGCGTTTCAAACATATCACGAATTCCAAGGCCTGGTTCTACCTAAAATTTATTACAATTATAACCAGCCGGCTGTTATGTCAAGGATATTATAATTCTATGTCGGCCCCGGCTTCTCGGCCGGCGATGGTATCTCGTTGATGTTGTTAGCGGCTTGCGCCTTGAGAACATTACGCATTTAGGATTTCGCGTTTCGAATTTATTTGTTACCTTAGACCATACGTTGAACATTGTGTCGTTTCCCCGAATGTGTTGGAAGCCCTTTTTGCCATGCCGGACCGAATGGACGTTAAAAATATGAGTGAACAAGGCCTCACGTCGTGGCTGGAAAAACGCGGCATTCAGGCTTATCGTGCAGGACAGATCCTTCGATGGATTTATCATCGTAACGCGGCAGATTTTTTCCACATGACAGACCTGCCCAAGGATTTGCGGCGCCGGCTATCGGACAATGTTACCATCAGCCATTTCGAACCGGAAACCATTGCGTCCTCTCATGACGGATCGCGCAAACTCCTCTTTCGGCTCTCCGACGGGCATCATGTTGAAAGTGTTTTAATTCCCGAGCGGGAACACTGGACCCTTTGTATTTCCAGCCAGGTGGGCTGCGCGATGGGCTGTGCTTTCTGTCTGACCGGCCTGGGAGGGCTGATCCGAAATCTGAAGCCTTCTGAAATCGTGAATCAAGTTTGTGCCGCCAGAAATTACTTGGGCACAAAGGGCCGGCTGACAAACATTGTGTTCATGGGTATGGGGGAGCCGCTTGCCAATTATGATGGCGTCTTGCAAGCCATTCGGACCATCACGGAAAACAACGGACTTCAGTTTTCCAATCGTCGGGTCACTTTGTCCACGGCAGGCCTGGCCCCGCGAATAGATGACCTGGGTAGAGACGTAACCGTGAATCTTGCCGTTTCGCTCAATGCGACCACCAATGATACCAGGGACGCCTTGATGCCCATTAATCGCATCCATCCTATAGAGGATCTCCTTAGTGCATGCAGTCGCTTTCCCCTGCCTTCTCGACGGATGATCACCTTTGAATATGTCATGCTTGCCGGCATCAACGACAGTCCGGAAGACGCCAAGCGAATGGCTAAATTGTTGCATCCTTTGCGGGCCAAGATCAACCTTATTCCCTTCAATCCCTTTCAAGGTTGTGCCTTTACGAGACCGGAAGACGAGGCTATCCTGGCCTTTCAGAAGATCCTGATTGATAAGCACTATACGGTCATTATTCGCCGAAGCAAGGGGCAGGATGTGGGGGCTGCTTGCGGCCAGCTTCGGGCCGCGAAGACCCGACCTCAGCTAAGCGCCCCACGTTTTTGATTGCCTGCGGGGTTGGGTTTTGACAAAACGCTTTATCGGTTTTGGAAATGTGTGTTATAGCAAGCGCCAGGTTTGCGACGCTTTGGGACTGTTTTTGTTTGGGATCGGCCATAGTCATGTCCTTTCTGCCGGGGCATTCGGGGGGTAATCAGAAAATATCCGGGAACAAAATGATGCCGTGTTTTTGGTGATGTACCGTGTTTTTGGTGATGTATTGATGAATCCGATATGACGCTGAACAGACTTGGCATACTTCAATCTCTTTTTGTGTCGGGATTGGTGGTTGCAAACATCATTGCCGCCAAGGTGGTGGTGGTCTGGCACCTCGTGGTTCCGGCCGCAATCATCATTTATCCGTTGACGTTTCTCCTTACCGATATTATTGGCGAGCTATACGGAAAAGAGGAGGCAACCCGAACGGTATGGTACGGGCTCTTGGCCTCGGTCTTTGCCATGGTGGTTATCTATGTGGGAATGCTCCTGCCCGTCGCCGTCTTTATGCCCGAAAAGCAGACAGCTTATGAGACGCTTCTGGGTCCCAACCGCCGTATCGTGTTGGCGTCGCTGCTTGCGTATCTGTGCTCCCAAAAGTTCGATGTGTGGGCATTTCATTATCTAAGGCGTCTTACCAAAGGCCGGCATAAATGGCTCCGGAACAACCTGTCTACCATGACGAGCCAACTGGTAGATACGGGTATTTTTATCGGGTTTGCCTTTTGGGGCACCGTACCCCATGTCGGAAAAATGATTGTCGGACAATACGTTGTTAAAGTCCTTATCGCTTTGCTGGAGACGCCGGTCTTCTATCTGTGCACTTTGGAAAGGAACCGGGATGGATCTGTCGGATATGCGGAAAAACCTGCTGGCCGGTATCGGCAAGCCTGACGCCGTCGACAAAGGCGTGCTCGAGGTTTTGGAATATGCCTATGGTACGCATCGGGATATTGAGGTTACCATCGAACAGCCCGAATTTACCTCTGTATGCCCTTTGTCCGGGCTGCCGGATTTCGGGTCCATCACTATCTGTTATGTGCCGAGGGATAAGATCGTTGAATTGAAATCTTTGAAATACTATTTGCTTCAATACCGCAATGTGGGCATTTTCTATGAGCATGTGGTCAACGTCATTGTCGACGATCTGGTTGATGTCCTTGCCCCGAAATCTTTGAAGGTCACGGGAACATTTACACCAAGGGGCGGCATAACGACTACGGTCCGGGCGGCACACGGCGAGTAAATATCCACCGCCCGGAAAACGTGACTTTGAATGTAGGCACTTTCAATGTGCGACATACCAGAATGGCAAAGCCACCCGTCTTTGACCTGAGCCCGAGGGTCAGGTTTCAAGACATAATGAAAACTTGAAGGAACGGAAGCCGTGCACAATAAAAGCGTAAATATCATTTTGCTCGTTATGGCCGCTGCGTTGATCTTCGCCTGTGCTACGACCAAGAAAATCAAGGACGACATTATGGGTCCCGACAGAGTCCTGAAGAAAAAAATTGTTTTCCTTCCTACCGTGAACAACACGCCGTTTGGAGGCAAGGACCTGGAAGCAGCGGCCTCGCTTCGGCTGAAGATCGCCCTTGCTGCGAATTGCGATGGGTTGATAATTAGCGATTCCGGAAAGGTTCGTCAGGCTTTTTCAGAGATCCCCCGCTTGCCCTCCGGCCAAATTGATCCCCTGGTTCTGGCGCAAAAGGGAAGGGTTCACGGAGTCAATGCGGTGTTGGAGCAAATCATCATGGTGGTAGAATTTGGCACGGAAAAACGAGGTATATGGGGTTTTCGGAAGGACACGCCCCTGTTGCGCGCCGTTTTTCGGGTGCGCATCTACGACATCGAGACGACGGCGGTCTATCTGGACGAGGTGTTTCGTCGGGAAGTGGAACTCTCGGAAGGCCCGCAGCCGCTCGAAGGCAATGTGGCGAACCGCTATTATGAACAATACGGACAAACCCTTCTCAACAGTATTATCCCCACAATAAGCAACCATGTTTGCGGACGTATGAGGGAGATGCCTTGGAGCGGCTTTGTCGTTGACAGTACAAAAGACACCTACATACTGTCGGTCGGCCGCGATGCGGGGCTTGCCGAAGGAGATGTCCTGGAAGTCTTCGATATGGGCGAACCGCTTGAAGGTTATGGAGACCGCGTCTACCTCGTTGTCGGACCCAAGATGGGAGAAATCAGGGTCACCGAAGTCAAGGACAGCCAAACAGAGGCTGTCAGCATCTCTGGAGATGGTTTTGAAAAAAGCTGTTGCGTGAGACTCAAACCTTAGGAGATGAATTCGGGTCGAATCGTAAACATTATTGCAAAGGGCCGGCGCGTCGCGATTTACGAATAATCCGCGACAAGGCCTAGCCCGGCAAAGGAGGGGTTTTCCCGATGAAATACGGTCTGCGCCATCCGGTTTTCGTCTATGTCGCGCTCGCCTTATCGCCGTTGATTGTCTCTTGCGTTTTTGGCCCACCACCGGGAAGCCCCGAAACCGGTTACACAATAACCGGTTTTGTCGGGGAATCACCTGAGGCGGCGGCTCAAAATGAAACAGTCTACCTTTTAGATGGTCGCACAGATGCTGCCATTGCCAACGTAGGAACCAATTTTTTCGGCAAATACACTTTTTCGGCGCTGCCTCCCGCTCTATACATTGTCCAGGTGCGGGATAAAAAATGGGGCGTGCTCATTGAGGACAGAAGCGAACGGTTGGATATCGACCTGAGCGCACCCGACGGGACGATGGACTACACGGGTCGCTATGCGCAAAAAGGGTCTACCCCAAAAGGTGAAATAAAAAAGAGCGGCCCCGAAAGTGTTGGCGCCGACCCTGTCCAAACACAGTCATCCGATAATGGCTGGCCGCCGGCCTATGCCCGGCCGCAGGGCAATGTTCCTGAAGACAACCCCGGCGCACAGGCACTGTTATACAAATTTGCGGGGCGCTGGGACCACGTCACCACCAATACCCTTACCAACTTATTTCTCAAGCCCGACGGTACCTATGAGGAAGCCTACGAGTCCGGTTACAGCGGGCAGTTTGCCGACCAAGGAGGCTACCAAACCGGTCATTGGGGCGCTGCCGGAGAACAGCAATCTCGCGGCCGTTGGAAGGTGGTGGGCGGCTTAAGGCAAGGCAAGCTCTACCTGGTGGATCAAAACGGGAGGCAGAACGTATATGAATATCAGGTCCATATTGAAAGGGGCGAGGTCTTTTGGGGCGAGTATTTTTTTAACGGCAAGCTCTACAGCGTAAAATACATATACCGTTAGAATCCGTTTCCCTGCCGGTTGCGTGCAAAACGGGAACTCGTATACGGGACGTTGTTGACAAGGTTGAATTACTTTGGTAGTTGGCTTTGTCATAACATTTCGGTGGGGTGGTGATGCCAAGAAGAGCTCGATTGGATGCACCGGGGACGTTGCACCATGTCATTGTCCGGGGGATAGAAAAACGCAGGATTGTTGATGACCGGAAAGACCGGGTCAATTTTGTTTCACGGCTTGGTCAGGTGGCATCGGATACGGGGATGGTTATCTTCGCCTGGGCATTGATGACCAATCACGCCCATATTCTTTTGCGAAGCGGTGGAATGGGATTGTCACGGTTTATGAGACGGTTCCTGACGGGGTATGCGGTGACCTACAACCTCCGGCACAAACGGTATGGCCATCTTTTTCAAAATCGATACAAATCGATCGTATGTGATGAAGATACATACTTTCGGGAACTGGTGCGTTATATCCATCTGAATCCGCTGCGCGCCAAGTTGGTGAAGACGATATCGGATCTTGACAGGTACCCCTGGTCGGGACACAGCACGATAATGGGAAATGTAGAAAGGCAATGGCAGGATCGGGACTATGTCTTATCCTGGTTTGGCGACAAGGAAGGGGAGGCCGTGAGGGCCTATCGCGAATATGTCGAACAGGGGGTAAAGGACGGGAAGCGTCCCGAGCTTGTGGGCGGCGGCTTGGTTCGCTCTTTAGGGGGCTGGTCGAAGGTGGTATCTCTTCGCAAGGAGCGAGAACGTGTCCTGGCAGACGATCGGATACTTGGCACAGGCGACTTTGTCCGGCGAGTGGTTAACGAGGCGGATGAGCGGGTGAAGTATCAGTTTAGAGACAGCGACCGGGGAAAGAAAGCACAAGAGTTCATAGAGATGGCGTGTCGAAAAGAAAATGTCAGTGCGCAAGAGCTGCGCATGGGGAGCCGACGCCAGGGGATTTCGCGACTGAGGGCTCGAATCGCATTCCAGTTGGTCGAGCAATATGGATTGCCGTTGGCAGAAGTCGCTCGCCGATTAGGAGTTACCACTTCGGCTGTTTCCAAAGCGATCACCAGATTGAGCGAAAAGTAATTCAATGAAGTCAACAACGTCCCCTATTATCGGCATTCAAACTTGACTTTCGGTCCGAATCTGGTACTTTATTCGGACAGGAGGCGAAAATTATGAATATTATACGTGATATCAAGCCAGTTACCTATTTAAAGTCACGGGCAGCCGATTTGCTGAATCAAATTAATGAAACGCATCGGCCCGTAATAATAACCCAAAACGGTGAGCCACGAGCTGTTCTGCAAGATCCTCAAAGTTATGAAAATATGCGTAATGCCATCGGCATTTTGAAACTTATTTCAGAAGGGGAGGCAGATATCAGGGAGGGGCGATCAAAACCGCAGGATGAGGTTTTTGATGAAATCGAAAAAGCGCTGAAAGACAGTCCCAGATGACCAAAAAATACCAAACAGAATGGGCGGCAATGGCACAAAGTGATTTAAAGCAAATCATCGATTACCTAGCGCTTGAAGGCCCTGGCAATGCATTGCAAATACTTGGCAAGATTAGACAAAAAGCATCAGACCTATACACCCTGCCTGATCGCGGTAGGATTGTACCGGAGTTGAAAGATCAAGGAATACACATCTATCGAGAAATAATACTGCTTCCCTGGCGAATTATTTACAGAATATCAGATACAACTGTTTTTGTGTTATCTGTCATAGATTCGCGACGGAATGTCGAAGATATTTTGTTGAACCGATTCGTCAAATGAAAGAATTGCCAACAGCGCGTGTGCTCGGACGCGCCGGACAATACAGCATCCGTATAAACCGGCAATGGCGTGTCTGCTTCCGGTGGACGGAAGCTGGTGCCGAAGATGTTGAAATCATAGATTACCATTGAGGTGAAAATACCATGGAAAAACTCGATCCTGTAACCCCCGGTGAGCTTTTGCTGGAAGAGTTTCTAAAACCGATGGGCCTAAGTCAGTATCGTCTCGCCAAAGAGATTGGTGTGCCGGCACAACGTATCAGTGAAATTATAGGGGGAAAGCGTTCTATTACTGCTGACACAGATTTGAGATTGTGCAAGTTTTTCGGTCTGTCCAACGGCTATTGGCTGCGGGCCCAGGCAGCGCACGATACAGAGGTGGCTGAACGTCAGATGGGAGAATTGCTCAGCAAAATAAGACCATACACTGATGTTCTTGCCCAACATGACGCTTCAGCCGACCGCGATTCTCGCAGCGGCTGAGCCTTGACGTTAGCAGTTTGATTCGGATGATGAAAAGATTGAGATAATGGATTTATTGATTGAATTAGAAAATCTAATTAAAGCATTTGATAAAAACAAAATAGATTACGCATTGTGTGGTGGATTGGCTTTGGCTGTCTATGCAAGGCCAAGGGCTACCCTTGATATTGATATTATGATTGAACCCGATACACTTTGCAATGTAAAGCAAATGGTAGAAAATCTCGGGTTTAGTGTTCCAGCAACGCCCATGTTCTTTAAGGATGGTGCTATTCAAATTCATCGAATGACGAAGATAGACGAAGAATCAGGGGAACATATGGTTCTGGATTTATTGCTTGTCACGCCACAGACCAAAGCTTCTTGGGACAGCAAAGTTTCAGTTGATTGGGAAGGAGGGACTCTAAAAGTTTTGACTCCAAAAGGTCTAATTATACTAAAATCGTTAAGAAAAAGCGGTCAAGATATAGATGACATAGAATACTTAAGGGAACTAATTGATGAAGATTGATATGAGTGAAAAGGCGGTCACAAATCGTTTAAAAACTGTAAACCAATTGAGAAAAGCATGTTTTTCACTTGCAAACTCGAGTGCAGGAAAAAAAATTAGGGAACAATTTTCTGCCAACAAATCAGTGCAGCGGACCTCACATGCGCTCGGCCGCCGCTGACTTTCGCGTTATGCAAAAAAATATGGTTTCTTCCAATGAGATGGAGATTGACCGGGCCGGGCAATTGGATATTAATATTTGCATGCCGCGAAAAGCGAGAATTGATGCTCCTGGGGCGTTTTACCACCAAGAAGTTTTTGGAGGCTGTCAGCAACAGGTCGAACGCCGTTACCACCTTGCGGCCAAAGGCCGTGATTTTGATTGGTTGGTCGGATATGTGGCGAGACTTTTCGGGCTTTCCCCAATGCTGATCACACGACCAGGGAGATACCCGAACACGGTTGAAGCGCGCAGCGTCCTTTGTTACTGGGCGGTACGGGAATTCGGGGTCACCACGGTGGCTCCTGTCCAAGAAACTCGGTGTTTCACAACCGACGGTGAGCTAATCGGTGAAACGGGGCGAAAAGATTGTAGAAGACAGGGGAGTCGAGTTGATAGGGTGATTCTTATCAATGCATCAATACCCGTCCCTTAGACGTCCAAATTAGCTATTTAAGATGCGTGTAACAATCGGAACTGTGTTTGCAATCTTTATGGCCTTCGGAACGCTGAACGCGGCTGATCCGCCGTCAAGCCCTCGTTCGCGAGAGGCGGTCCAGCGAGTGACGCCCGCCTTGAGGGATGCCCTTGATCGACGCGGTTTGAGACTGGGGGCGCCGATCTTTGTTCGTATTTTTAAATTGTCCAGGGAACTTGAAGTGTGGGTTGATGCCGGCGAACGCTTTCAACGATTCAAGACATATCCGATCTGTGCTTGCTCTGGCGACCCGGGGCCGAAGCTTCGCATTGGCGACCTGCAGAGTCCCGAGGGATTCTATTTTGTTGCGCCGGAACGAATGAACCCGACAAGCCGGTTTCACCTGTCTTTCAATCTTGGATTCCCGAATTCTTACGACCGCGCTCGCGGCCGTACGGGAGAATTCCTGATGGTTCACGGCGATTGCGTATCGATCGGGTGTTATGCAATGACGAACGCCGGGATCGAGGAGATCTACACGCTTGCGGACGCCGCGTTTCGAAACGGGCAGCCGTTGTTCAGGGTTCACGTGTTTCCATTCCGGATGACTGACGACAATCTCAGGGCCTACGATATCCCGAAGTGGACCGCGTTCTGGGCAAACCTGAAGGAGGGGTATGACTGGTTTGAGCGAACCGGTCGGCCGCCGAACGTGGAGGTTGCCGAGGGTCGCTACGTGTTCAGCGCTCAATAGCTTTTTGCCGCCGTCCGGACGTCGGCGTTGCGCTGTTGGTTGAATCGCTTGTTGTTTGCATCGGCAGGCAAGAAAAAACTGCCGCCGCATCATAGAAAGCCCCGCCAAACCAAGTCCGGCGGGAAATTCTGTCCGAAACCCACACTCCGGGGTCGGTTCGCCTGCAAGCAGAACGAACAGAGGCGCTACGCTCAGGGCGATGAAGACGCCAACCCGGAGAAAGGTCCCTTAGAATATTGATCGGATAAATTCCTGTTCCTTACCATGTGACCTCCTGCCTGATCCTAATCATCTTGCAGCGAGGTCCGGGGGCTGTCATGATATTTCGATATTTCGGAAAAAGGGTTCCCCTTGCAAATGCTTCAGGCAAAGCCGGTGACTCGATAAATCGGAATGGGCGCTTTCAATCCTTTGACACGCATGTCGGGGATGATCTTTTCTACGGTAAATTCTTCCGGGACCTCCCGGTAGGTTGCTTCACTGACCAGGATCTCGCCGGCCCCGGCCATTTTTTCCAAACGTGCCGAAATATTTACAGCCATGCCGAAGGCCGTGAATTCCCGTTTCCTCAAAGACCCGAAAACGCCGGTGACCACGTCGCCGGTTGAGATGCCGATGCCAACGGTTAACTTAAAACCATTGGCTCTTCCAAGCTTTTCACTAACCGATCGGACTGCTTGCTGCATGTCTATGGCGGACCTGACGGCCCTGACGGCGTCGTCGGCATGGGACACCGGCGAGCCATAGATTACCATCATGCAATCGCCCATGTGTTTGTCCACCGTGCCGTTGTGGCGATAGGCGATTTCGCCCAAGGGGGTGAAGTAGTGATCATTTAGTAGCTCAGCGATTTTTTCCGGTGGTTTTTCCTCGGACATGGCGGTAAATCCCCGGATGTCGCAAAAAAGCACGGTCACGCGTTTTCTCCTTGGGATCATGACAGTGGGGTCGTTCTTGATTTCTTGGTATAGTTGATGGGGAATAAAATGCTTAAGTCTTTTTCTAATGACGATCTCTTGGATGCGTCTTCGGAGTTCGACATTGTCGAAGGGTTTGGTCAAAAAACCGTCGAGGCCTTCATTGGTTGCCTGAATGGCGGCTTTCATGGTGGCATAGCCCGTTAAGAGGATCCGTATGATCTCCGGATTCATGGACGCGATTTTGGCCAGGGTTTCCAGGCCGTCCAGACCCGGCATCTTGTAGTCTGAGACCACCACCCCGATCTGCGAGAGGTGCTGCGCCACCAAACCAATGCCCGCCATGCCGTCTTGTGCCGTGAAGATCTTGTATGGTTGTTTCTTGAGCGCCCTTCTCAAAGACCGCCTTACCCCTTCCTCATCGTCAATGAACAAGAGTCCAGTCATGACTTCTCCTTTCCGGGTCTCATGTGTTTCATCCGGGCTATTGGGTCAGGACGCAAAAAGATGTAATCCAGACACACAAAATCACCCGGCGTTTATATTTCTCTTTGGATTTGGCGGGTTTCAACAACTCGCGTGAGACAGATGCCCACTGGCCGCTCCGTATACCATGGCCGAGGGCTTTTGTCCACGGTTCTGTTTTGGTTCCGGAAAAGAGTCTTGACACAAAGGGGCTTTGTCAAACATGATTGTCGATACAAAAGGTAGTCTATCCTGATAACAGATCGGAGGCCATATGGGCAAAAAGCAAAAGACAAAAAAAGGCCGGCCAACAGAAAACCGTGCAGCAGGTAAATCCGTTAAAATAGAAACCGCGGTGATTATCGCCCTGGTTGCCTTGGTGGCAGGGTTCTTTGCCGGCGAGATCATTGATCTGTCCAAGCCGAGCAGGGCGCCGGTGGCCATGCAAACCCCATTGCCGGCCCAACCCCCCGCCCAGATGCCTTCTCAGATGCCCGCGCAAATGCCTTCTTTCACAGCTCAGCAGAGCCAAAGGATATTGGAGCTGGAAAAAGAGGTGGCGGAAAATCCCGGCAAGGCAGAGGCATGGGCCGAGCTGGGGCACCTGTATTTTGACGGCAATGACGCCAAGCAGGCCATTCGCGCCTATCAAAAGGCCTTGGATCTGAATCCTTATGACGCCGATGTTTGGACCGATCTTGGAGTCATGTATCGGCGTACCAAGCAGCCTTTTGAGGCCTTGGCCGCCTTCAACAAGGCGGCGGACATCGATCCCCGCCACGAACAATCACGTTTTAACAAGGGCGTCGTATTGATGCACGATCTGGAGGATCGTGAAGGAGCCATCAAAGCCTGGGAGGAACTGTTGGCATTTAACCCGTCCGCCCGGACTTCCAGCGGCCAGTCGATTAAGGAACTGGTTGAGAGTCTGAAAAACCCGCGGCCTTCAGATCCTCAAAATACGCCTTAACTGCTTGCATCATATTGTTTTCTGATTCCAGGCGGATAATGGATTCCCTAAAGCGGCTGCACCGGGGAAGGCCTTTGACAAACCAAGCCAGGCGGCTTCGCAGCATCCGTACCGCCCGCATTTCTCCATATTGTTCTACAGTGTAGCGGATGTAGCGACAAATGGTTTCAAGGCGGATGGATAGATCCGGTGTCTTTGGCCGCCGGCCGCTCATCAGGTCCAGTGCCTGGGAAAAGATCCAGGGGTTTCCCATGGCGGCCCGTCCTATCATGAGGGCATCACACCCTGTCTCTTGATGCATGTTGTATGCGTCCTGCGGTGTTAAGATGTCCCCGTTTCCTACAACAGGGATGCTGAGGGCCTTTTTCAGTCGGGAAATGAGAGACCAGTCCGCCTTGCCGGCAAACCCCTGTCTCGCTGTTCGAGGATGAATGGCCACAGCGTCGACCCCTTCATCCTGAGCCATGCGACCTATGGCTAAGGCCTGATCACCGGACGAATCCCAGCCGGAGCGGATTTTCACGGTCAGGGGCAGGCTTACCGCTGTCCGAACGGATCGTAGGATGGAGGCCAGCAGATCCGGTTTGTCCATCAAGGCGGCCCCGGCCCCTTGCCTTACCACTTTACGCACAGAACAGCCCAGGTTGATATCCAGCAGATCGGCCCCCCGGCCCTGAACTATTTGAGCGGCTTCTTTCATCATCCCCGGATCTTTGCCAAAGATTTGCACGGACAAAGGGCGTTCCGATGGATGGCTTTTCAAAAGTTCCAAGGTTTTCTGCCCGCCATGGACCAGTCCGTTGGCGCTGATCATCTCTGAGACCACCAGGGCGCAGCCCTGCTCTTTTGCCAGACGCCGCAGGGGCGGTTGGGTAATTCCGGCCATGGGCGCCAGCACCAGCGGATTGGCCAGCACCACGCTTCCTACTGTGACGGATTGTGATGAAAAACCGCGACCCATCATGGGTGTTGTCATGGCAGAGGGGCTACATGTTGAAGGTTTTATCTTCGCCAATACCATATATTGTATTATATTCTTGACACCAACGACGATATTGTCGTAAGGCAAGGGCAAATTTGCGCAAACCAAAATAGGCGGAATACGAAACCGTTCACATTTTCGGGAGGTTTCATGGCCCTTGCTGAAAGAAAAAAAACAAGGCTTGTGCTCTGGGCTGCATTATTGGTCTTGCTGGCCGGTTCATTCATCATCAAAAATCATTTTGGCCGTCACGGCATGCCCTCCAACGCAGATGCCGCTTCTGTGGCAGAGGCCATGGTCGACCCCGAAAGCGAGGCGCCGCCCGGGGCACGACGTCTTCTGGGCGCTCAGGTATTGGTTTTCAGGTCCAAGGATTACGAAGAGCTCAAGAACTCCATAATGGACTTAAAACATGCCGGCGTCAATACCATCATTGTCCGCGCGTTTCAGAACCCAGGGGACCGGATCTACCCGTTTGCCAAACCCCAATCCCCTGTGGGGGCCTATTTTCAAACGACCTATGCCCCCGTGGTCGATCCCGTGTTGGAACGGATCGTGGCCATCGGACACCGTTTTGGTATGAAGGTGTTTGCGTGGATGGAAACCCGGAAAATGCCCTTGCATTTGCCGGATCCGCAGGGCGCCAAAACTTTTTCCTATTGTTTTGAAACCGCATCGCTGAAAACCCTGCCCTTATGGAGCATTTTTGAACAAGCCGTGCGGGCGGCGCTGACCGGTCTTTACCGAGACGTGGCGCTGACCGGTGTGGACGGCATTCTGTTTCAAGATGATCTGATCATGTATCGGCAGGAGGATCTTGGCGCCAGGGCCGTGGCGGAGTTTGAGAGGGACACGGGCAAATTGCTGGATCCCGAAGAACTATTCCAGGGTGTTTTCAAGGACGATCAGGGTCGTTGGTGTGTGTCACGCTATTCGGACACATTTTGGCTGTGGGCATACTGGAAAAATCAAAAACTCCTGAAGCTTGCACAGGACTTGATTCAATCTGCAAAGACGGTAAACCCTCACATCGAAATCGCCATGAACTTCATGTATGAATCGGTGACCGCCCCGCAAAACGCTTTGGCGTGGATGTCCCAGAGCCTGGCGGAAGCCGCCAAGCTTCCCATCGACTATTTCGCGATTATGGCTTATCACAGACAGATAAAAAAAGAGCTGCAGCTGAGCGAGGAAGCGGCCTACGAGCAAATTTCAAAGATGACGAAAAGATTGCTGGAGCTGGTGGATGATCCCCACAAGATCCTGATGAAGGTTCAGATGACGGACTGGAAAACCCGGAAGCCGATTCCCTCCTATGAGGCCGACAAGGTTTTTGAAAACATCAACGGCCATGGCAGGGTCAGCCTGGCTTTTATTCCGTACTCAGCATCGACGCCCCTCGATCTCATTGGGCATCATTTTTTTCGGTGAGTGAATCCAGATAAGCATCCCATTCAATCGGGAGGAGATACTTTTTTTTGTTGTTGCAGGCCTTGCAAGCCGGAACGATATTCCCTTTTTTGGATTTGCCTCCCCGAATCAGAGGCACAATGTGATCCATGGTAAGCTCAGAAGGGGCGAATGTGCCGCCACAGTAATGGCATCGCCCTCGGGCCACCCGGCGTTTCCACCATTGGGACCGCCTCAATTCCCGGGCTTTTCGTTTTTCGATGCTAACGGCGCTGTCGTCCGTTTCAATGGTAAAGGCAATCACGGGGCAATCTTTTCTGTCTTGGCTTTCTGCGGGCATCCATCTGCCGATTCGATGCTAGGGCATGGCGACATGCCTTTCAAGGAAAAAACGTTTTTACGCGGCATCACGGTACGGAAGTGCTTGGCTTTGCGTTCGAGACCTTATTTGCAAGGCGGCCATTTGCGAGCATCAGCGCCGGGGGGGCGGTTGCCGTGTGGGGCCCTTTCCTTGTCGAAACTATCTTGCAAAGCCCCGGGATGTGGCTTATAGTAACGAAGCAATGACTGCTACGACCTCGGAAACCAAAGATGTCCTGTTTACTGATCTCGGCTTGCCTGAAAAGGTCTTAAAGGGTATTGATGATGCCGGGTTTAAGGTATGCACCCCTATCCAAGCCCTGTCCTTGCCCGTCACGTTGAAGGGCAAAGACATTGCTGCTCAGGCCCAAACCGGAACGGGAAAAACGGCCGCTTTTCTCATCACCATTTTCCACCGTTTGTTGAAAGCCCCCTTAAAAAAGACTCCGGGTCCCCGGGCCTTAATCATTGCCCCGACCCGCGAACTCGCTCTTCAGATCTGTGAGGAGGCCAAGCTTATCGGCGGCCATACGGGTTTTGAGATACTGCCCGTGTTCGGCGGCATTGACTACGTAAAACAGGAACAGGCCCTGCGCAAGGGGCCCGACGTTGTGGTGGCGACACCGGGCCGGCTCATCGACTACATGAAACAAAAGGTGTTCCGGCCCCGGAACATCCGCCTGTTGGTCATTGACGAAGCGGACCGGCTCTTTGACATGGGATTTTTGAAAGATCTTAGGTTTCTTCTTCGACAATTGCCTCGCTATGACAAGCGGCAGTCCATGCTCTTTTCCGCCACCCTTTCCCATGCCGTCATGGAATTGGCTTACGAGCACATGAATCAAGCCGAAGAAGTCTTTGCCGATCGGGAAAGCATCATGGTGGAAGATATCGACCAGGTGCTGTACCACGTCGGCAACAACATGAAGCTTCGCCTTTTACTGGGTCTGTTGAAGCGGGAAACATGGAATCGCGTCCTCATCTTTTGCAATACCCGCACGGGTGTGGAGATGCTCAGCCAAAAATTGAAGGGCAATGGGTTCGCGGCTGTTGGAATTACAGGAACAATCCATCAGAAAAAGCGCCTGAAGATCATGCAACGCTTCAAATCCGGTGAAGTTAAAATCCTGGTAGCTACGGATGTGGCTTCTCGGGGTATCCACGTAGAGGATATCGACATTGTGTTCAACTACGACCTTCCGCAGGATCCGGAAGACTATGTCCACAGAATCGGGCGAACCGGAAGGGCCGGCAAGGCCGGTCGCGCTATTAGTTTGGCCTGCGAGAAATATGTCTACCACTTGGAGGCCGTGGAAGAACTTACTCTAAAGAAGATTAAAATAAAGTGGGCCGAGGATGATTTGTACGAACGAGACCGATCCAGGCCCTCCAGAGTTCCCAGAAAAAGTGTGCAGTCCATTCGTCGAGGAGGAGAGGCATATGTTTCAAAAAGAGGTCCCGGGGCGGCTAAGGCCAAACGTAGGCGGCGTAGGCGGCCTAACCCGACAAAGACTCAAGCCGGTCCAAGTTAGCCCTAATGTTGTAAAAGTCGAGGATGTTGCAGATGCAAGGCGTTAAGGGTGAGGCTGTAGTCGGCTACGCCGAACCCTTAACAACACAGCAGATGCAGC
>CAYSGJ010000149.1:0-19632 GCA_964430705.1 uncultured Desulfobacterales bacterium
GCCCACCTTTCATAATCGCGGTCTGAATCCCCACTTTCTATCCTGGCTTCCAAATCGCGCACTTGGCGCATCAAACGATCCTGTCTTTCTGATCCCATGTTCGGAACCAACGAATCGCCTTTTTCTGCAGGTCCTGCAACGTCTTCTCGGTAATTCCTTGTCGACAGGCTTTTTTCAGGCCGAAACCCCATTTGTAGGGCATCGCTTCCCCCCACGAATCGCACGCCGGGCGTATGTCGCCACGCATACACCACCGCATGATCGCACTCTTTTAAAAGGCTTCTCAACACGTCCCCGATCGGCTCCTGAATGTAATTCCTTTGGATTTGCGACGTCCCAGGGGAGTCGAACAGATAGATTCTCATATGAGCCGCTTTGGCAATCCGGTCCAACACGTCGAGAATCGGCCGGTCTTCGCACTGAAGCGATAACAGCCCGTTGTCGATGTCACAAGTGCAGGCCGTTGCGTCCGCGGCACTCGCATTCGATGCGAGCACAACGATTGCAAAACACAAACACCCAAGGGCCAGGGCTGCACGTCGGTAGTCGAACACCATCCACATATTCCTCATTCAGTCGCATACACCGTCCAGATCACACACGCTTTATATCATCAGAATATGACGGCCAGGTGACATAATTGAGGAAAAGTGGGGACGTTCTTAACTTTGAAACTTGCTCGAGAAATTTCGCGCGAGCAAGAAGGCCCGAAGGCTTCGCCTCTCTCCTCCTGCCGTCTCCAAATCGGTGATCCGTGAAAAAAGGCGTGGCTGAACAAAACGGGTATGGACTTCGGGATGACTGAGAAAGTTGTGAAGTAAAGAGCGTCCCCCTTTTACTTTTACGCCAAAGTAAAAGGGGGCCTGCCATCGGCGTTAGGTCGTCGGGATTATCTGAGACCCCGGGGCCATCTTCTCTGTTTCGATTCTGTCAAGTACCGTCTGCACCCGCTTGTCTTTAAGGGCCGTCCTACCGTGTTTGGCCGTGACGTGCTGATAAAGCCCCTTGACCGGTTTGCCGCACAGGGGGCATGTGTAAATCCCGATGCTGACGAATATCTCCTTTCCGACAACGGTAAGCCAAAGCCCGAAGGGCAGAACCAGTTCGTTGATGGCGATCAAGGCAAAAAACGGCCAAAAGGCGATTTGTTCCCCAAAGCCCAGATAGAGGACCCGGGTGAGCCCGAAGAAAAAGTGGCTGATAAGAAGAACGGCGACCCCTAGAATCATGCGTCTGACCTTCTTATTTTTTACCGACCGGGTGGCGAGCACCAGGCCGGCGTAGGTCACCATGTTGAGTGTATTAAAGGATGTGGGATTGATTTTTTCTGTGGCCACAGAATATTGGTAACCGAAGATGTCCAACAACGCCCGAATCCCATGCAAGTGAACAAGAACGTAGTCCTCATAAACAAACAACCAGACAAGAAGCAACGCGCTCGACCAGCCGAGAAACCGGGCCGGAAAGCTAAAAAGGCTGTCACTCATGCGCACCGCCGCCGCGGTATATCGCAGCCATACCATGCAGGCCAAGAGCACCACCAGGATCATGGCAAGCTGCCCCAGATAAACGTGAACCAGGTCAAAAAACTGCGGGATTTCCATCCCGGCAAGGAAAACGATCACTAGCCGCAATAGGTTGAAACAAAACAAGGCCGGAATGCCGACAGCAAGTCCGACGGCCTTGTCCTTCCAGGCGGCGGGATAGGCAAAAACAAAGGCAAAGAACAGAATAACAACGAAGAGGGCCGTGCACTCCGTAATGATCCTCACGCTGAAGCCGTCGGCACGGACCTGCACACCGCTGACCGCAACCGCCAGGCCGAATAGTTCCAATACCATCCCCAAGACGATGGCCGTCGCTTGATTTATGGGGGCTTTCCATGCCGCGGGTACCCAATTGGCGAAGGTGAACAGAACAATGCATATGCCGGCAAAGCGAAGGACAAACCGCTTCACCACCTGATGCCTGGTCTGAATCAAAGGGGACATGTTCTGCGGATCCAAAAACCGGTGAACCTATTGAGGGAGAACTGACCCCCGCTGTTTGGTGCGGGGTCTTCAATGCTGCTGGTTTACAGTTACGGCCTTACCAACCACGGCGCACCATGGCCTTTTACCCATTTCTGCTCAAAGCTGTTTTGGGTAAACGAGCCTATCGAGCCGGAACCTGGTCCAAGATCGCCGTTCATAAATCACCGTGCTCAGCCTACGGTTCACTGTTTACTGTTTACTGTTCACGACTAATATTCAATCCACGTATCCGCTTTCCCGTCGCCGTTCGTGTCCTTTTCGGCCTTCCGGGGGGCGCCGTCTTCGTAGAAGACCCATTCGTCGATCTTTCCGTCGCCGGACGTGTCCGATTCCAGGCGCGTTAGATTGCCTTCCTTGTCATAGATCAAAAAGACATCCGCCTTGCCGTCTCCGTCGAGGTCCCTTTTTCCACTGGTGCGCACACCGCCATCGAAGTCGAGCCATTCGTCGATCTTCCCGTCGGCGTTCGAATCGACTTCCACCCGTATGACATTTCCCTCGGCATCGTAGATTTCGGTGCGGTCCACCTTCCCGTCATAGTTGGAATCGATCTTGATTTCTCTGGGTTGAAGCCGGTTCTTGTCCTGCGGCGCGGCTTTTTCCGGTTTGGCCCAGCCGAAGCCCGGGGTCACAACAACAGCAAAAATCAATGCAAAAAGCAAAACAGATTTGTGGGTCATTATTAAATGATACTCCTTTCTGGTATTCGCAAACGAATCACGGACGTGTTCCATCCGAAGTATTAATTTATGGCAGGCAATTGTTACAGGCTTGTGTCAGAAAAGTGTCGTGTATCCACAGATTATGCAGATCAACACGGATTGTAACCGAAACGTCACGGGCTGGTCTGTGTTTCGTCTTCCGACAATGAAATAGTGGGCATCTATTACGAAGACGACGGCGATATGCAAGGCTTCTTTTACGATGGGGTGTTTACCACTATTGACTATCCGGACGCCCCGACTTCTGAAATCTGGATTCTGGGCATAAACGATTCCCGGCAGATCTCCGGATGGTATCGGGACGCAAGGGACGGGTCGGTCCATGGATTCATAGGAGCACCGGTGCCGCTTCCGGGGGCCATCTGGCTTCTCGGTTCGGGCCTGGCAGGTTTGTGGGGTTGGAGAATGAGAAATAGCAAGATCTTTTCGCAAAACCAGATGCTCTCGTAGGTTCCCAAGAACCACAGCACTTCCGTAAGGCAGATTTGGTACGACATTGTCCCGCGCCATGGATATGGTTTGGTTCCCTTGGTGGGTGTGGTTTTTCAAAGAGGCCCATGTCACCGAATTGTCACATGCCATCCTGGATTCCGTCACCATTGACTGTTACCTGCAAAACAATAGGAAGGGGTTCGCTGTTCATTTCGCGGCTGAAAGAGGAATGTATTGATATGAAGAAGATCGTGGTTGTATCTCTGGCCATTGTAGCGACAATGCTGTTTAGATATAATGCCCGGGCCGACCTGCATATTCTGGGAGTTGGAGATATCGTGGGCGCCGGCGGCGTTTCACACCAACTGATTTATGATGACGTGCTCGATATCACCTGGCTCGACTTCACGCACCCCCGGTTTTCATCGGGAGATCAAATGGATTGGGCTTCCGGTCTTGAAGTCGTCTTTAACGGTCGCGTCTTCGGTAATTGGCGATTACCCGGTGCGGATGAGAGCAGGGTTAATCTAACGGGTCCGTGGGAAGATATGGAAGGCAGACCTGTCGGTTGGGGTTATAAAGGGCCTGACGAAACCGGCCATTACGACTATTACCGCGGCCACAACATGTTTAACTCGGAAATGGGGCATCTGTTTTACGAGTCCCTGGAAAACAAGGGTGTTTATGCCGCTGACGGGACAGAACGACCGTTCGGCGAATACGGGCTGGACATCATCGGCCCTTTTACTGATCTCAAGCCCGCCGTCTACTGGACGGGCACCGGATATTCGGAAGCCGCCGCTTCTCAATGGTATTTCGTTTTTTTTGACGGCTATCAGGGTAGCATGGCTGCCGACGATCCCTACTACGCACTAGCGGTGCATCCGGGCGATGTCTCGGCCGTGCCGATCCCGGGTGCTGTATGGTTGCTCGGTTCGGCTTTTTTTGGTCTCGTCAGTCTAAGAGTGCGTCTCGGGAAATAACCACAAAAGCTTCGGAAACATGGCGCCAGGGACGTTTCCGTTTTTCGTTGTACTATAGTCACGCCATGGTCCGGATCTACCAAAGACCGCAAATTCTCGTTATTTGTAGATCCCTTGTCACGATCAAAGCCTAACCCAGTCGTCACCATGCCGTCACAACCGTGTGATGATTTCTTGTTATCCGCGGTAGCCTGATACTATGGGTTTCTATTCCAAAAACAGAAAAGGAGCAATTTAAGATGAAGGTCTTAACCGCCGTATTTCTGACCATTTCAGCGGTGTTTTTGTTTTCAGGGGGTGCACAGGCGGACTTGACCGTCATCGGAACAGCCACCTATATGGACAACGACTACAAGCTGATCTATATGGAAGCAGGCCCGTTCGGCCCCATCACCTGGCTTGATTACACAAGAAAACAGGACACCTGGCAAAATCAAGTTAATTGGGCAACCGGTTTAGGGGCCGATCTGACCGTAACCCTGTTCCCCGGTTACACGACCGACAATGACTGGCTTGCCGGCTGGCGTCTTCCGGCCCTGGATGAGAGCAAGGCGGACCAATCCGTAAGGGGCTGGAAAAGTGGTCATCCTGCTGGTTTTGGCTATGAAGGGCCAAACGAGGACGGCTGCTACGACTATTGGTATGGCTACAACATGGTCCACTCTGAGATGGGCTACCTGTTTTATGAAGAGTTGGGAAATAAAGGTTATTTTGCCACTGATGGAAAGAATCCACAGCCGGGTTGGGGGCTTTCCAATACAGGAAATTTCTCGCTTCGCCCAATTCCCAATGCAAATTCACCTTTACCCATTTTAGCTCAGGGCGGTTTTGGGTGAATTTATAGATTGAGGAATTGGGGATCGGCTCGATAATGGGGACGGAATCGGTAGGAGGGTGATGTCAAGATCAACCTGCTTTGTCTGGGAGTTCAAGCAAACGAACATCTTCGAGATCGACACTTCGCCCTGCCGCCTTTTTCGAAGAAATCAAATCTTTTTTTGAAACAACATAGAATTTTTGACCCTGATAATCCATAGTCTTCTTCCGGTTCCACGCATCTTGAAAAACTAGACCCGGCGTGGAGGTTTGAACATCGATACGAACCTTGTCTTCGAACACCGTGATTTCATTTGCCAGCAGTTCCTTTACGTTGGTCAAAAGAGCGGTCGCCAATCCGGCGCTCTTCAAGGCATCCAGAAGTCGACCCGCATTCTCGGTTCGATGAGGATGTCAAGATCGAAGGTTGCTCTTGGAACGCCATGGAGAACCGAAGCGATGCCCCCAATGACAAGATATTTGACGTTATGTTCTTGAAACGACCAGAACACATCTTTGAGTCGGTTGAGCATCCTTTTTGCGCAGCCTCGGATTTGTATTTAAAGCCAGGTCGGTAAAGGCACACAGTAACTCCATGCGTTCCGGCAGTGGAAGAGATCGGAACCACCGTGTCTTGGCTTCTATACTTTCATCGTTGCGATCGTGGGATATCCGCTTATTCACGGTTTGATGTTATCAAATTCGCGTGCATTCTGCAATTCACTTTTATAACGATAGGACTAAAAGGGGGGACGCTCTTCACTTTTACCCTTGCTCGAGAAATCGCGAGCGAGCAATAAGGCCCGAAGGCTTCGCCTCTCTCCTCCTGCCGTCTCCAAATCGGTGATCCGTGGGAAAGGCGTGGCTGAACAAAACGGGTATGTGCTTCGGGACGGCTGAGAAAGTTGTGAAGTAAAGAGCGTCCCCCTTTTTTTTACGTGCTCAGGCTTCGAGTTGTTTCCTGAAGTATTTTTTCCCGGAGACCCAACCTAAGAATCCAAGACCGGTGACATACAGAAGAGCCGCGCCGGGGATGGGAACGGGGGTGGGAAAAAACTTCACACCGAAAAACGTCACCTCATCGGGATTGACATTGTATACATTGAAGTTGGCTGTTTCACCCGGAAGGACGGGATCGCCATAAAAGTAAAGATCGATGGTGGCGCCGACGATCCCATTATCGATAACCCACGTGAGACCGGTTTGGCTGCTTGTCGGATCGTAACCGTCTGCGGCGGCATCTTTCCAATCCACGTTATCTACCGCGGCATAGCCCGACACCTGATAAATCTCAAAATGAAAATCGCCCCATGCCTCGCTTCCGGTATTGGTCACGTTCACGTTTACCCATCCGGCCCATGGCGATTCGTCCTGGTGCTCCAATTCATAAAAATCTCCGAGCGTGAGTTCTCCCGTCCAATTCTCATTGTGGGCTCCCGCCGAAAGAGGGTTAATCAACAATAGAAACCCCAGTACAATGCCGCACAGCAACTTCATCCGTCCCATCGTTTTTCTCCCTTCCATCTCATAGGCAATCAGGGTTCAGCTATGTGTTCAGGCTTAAATACACGATCCTGTGTGACGAAATGACGGCGGAAGCATTAAAGGCAGGTGATAAATAGGTGACGTTTTATTTACCCAATTGCGCTCAAAGCGGATTTGGGTAAAGGCCTGATGGCCGGTGAACCGTGGACCGTGAACGGTTGCCCGATGGTTGGTGTGAAAACCTTGATTCCGAATTCTATTTAACCACAGAATGTACGGATTTCACAGAATAAAAGAAGCGTGAGGAACAAAGCGGGGAAGCGGCATGGAAGAGATGTGAGACGGGAACACGGTATTCCGCACAGCTTCCGGTCTCGGTGCACGTTGCACGGTTTGCCACAGAATTCTTTGACACCGATCGCTCGGGAGTGAAGTGTCCAACGACGGCTCACGGACACCGGGCTGCTATTCCAAGTATCTGACGCAATCCGGTTTCGGCGACAAACGCACGACCGTCTGATGACGGTCTTCGTGTACGATGACTTTGAGAAGGTGCAAATAGCTTGACAGGTACTGTCTGGTTTCAGCGCGTCCAGATTCGTCGTTGCGGAAAAAGCACCGTGAACAATCGATATTCGACAGATCCAGTCTGGCGGCTTGATCCAGGCAGTGTTTATATTTGCCGCAAAAGGGATTTCTTTTTATGTTCGCGCGTTCCGGCGGTGCCGGCGCGGCAGAAACGGACCTCAGGTATACAGGCTGAGTGAAACGGGCCATGGTTGTTACCTCCAAATGAAAGATTTTAGAAAAGGGAACCTCTTAAAACAATTTCCACTGAAACATACCGGAACATTTTGACGATATGGATACGGTTTTTGGGATTTAGTGTTGCGAGGGGAAAAAAGGGGGGACGCTCTTCACTTTGCAACTTGCTCGAGGGAGGAATGGGGGCGTAGGTAAAATTATAAGTTTCTCGCTTCGCCCAATTCCCAATGCAAATTCACCTTTACCCATTTTAGCTCAAGGCGGTTTTGGGTAAAAGAAATGGGCCACAGACCCGCGCAGATCTATTGAACAACGCCCTTTTTCTGGAACAACGCTTTCAGAAAAGCATTGAGATCCCGAATGTCTTTTCCGGCGATTTCATAGACTTGTTTTAAATCAATCTTCGCATATTCATGGACAATCAAATTCCTGAAGCCCACAGCCTTGACCATTTTCTCGGTCAGTTCCCTGCTTAGATATCCATTCTCTTCCAAAAAGTAGAAAAGCTCGTTGGTACTTCCAGGAAGTCCCAACCCATCCTCGCTCACAATGTGGGCCGCCAGATCAATACAGTTTTGAATCGCCATTTGTAGGTTGAATAAAACACTTTCCTGGCAGTCTATATCTTCAAGGAAAGCTGACAGATCGATATTCCGTTTTTCGGCTATTCTCCGTATGTGTTTTTTGACGGCCGCACTTTTTGCCATGACAATATCCCGATCAGCCATCCGTCATTCCTCCAGAACCTCCCTGACAAACCGACGTTCCATTGCCGACCTGTAATAAGCAAAATCGGCGATTTCTGAAAATGCGACCATCATGAAAACAGCAAGTTGCTCTTTGTCATTTACGACCAGACAGATGCCTTTCGAAAAAACCTGCTGCAATAGGGTTAGATTGGCCCCATTGAGAATCACGACGTCTACCTCTTTTCGGGTTAACCGACTCAGTTCCAAAAGCAAGTCGTCCCGGATTTCGCTATGGAGCCCGTCGCCACGATTATGGAGCAAAACGGCAATGTCGATGTCACTGGATGGCTGTGCTTTTTCACGGGCATGGGATCCAAAAAGATAAGCCGCCGCCACCTCGCTTTTCGATTGAAAATAGCCCTCCAGTATCTCTTTGAGCGTTTCCATTGGCTGCCTATCCCGAGATCATATTGCCGAGAATGACAATAACCATCCCATATCACTGTGGTTTTGTCAACAAACGATAATTGATGGTGCCAATTGAAGAATTCAGGGATTGGGTTTCTCGCAGAGACCACAGAGTGCACCGAGGGTGAGGCGATGAAAACAAGGGAATTAGGGGGCATAGGAAAAAGTGTGAAGTTAAGGATGAGGTGTTAGGCGGTAAAAGCATAGCGCAAAGGGCATATTAAATAGTAAACTGTGACGATCCGCGGCCCGTCCCTATCCGTTATAAAGCCTGCAACATTTGAAGCCGCCATAAAAAAATTTCTCGCGCAAAGCCGCAAAGATCGCCGAGAGAAGAAAACCGCAGAATAGCAAACAGGGGCGAGAGGCCAGAGGCGAGGGGAACGGAAAGAAAACCGCAGAATAGCGAATATTGAATAATGAATGCGGTTGCCGGTTTTCAGTTGTCAGCTTTTGGTTCCCGCAATACGCACGCATACACGAATTTCCGGTATCGCCCTTCGCACCTATTGCCCCTAGCCTCGTGCCCCTAGCCCGTCCCAAAGGCCTCTTGACAAGAAAGGTTTACGTGCTACACTGATCTCGTGTAACACGGGAGGTGCCCATGGGAAATCTTACCATCACAGTCGATGAAGAATCGTTGAAAAAAGCTCGTGTGCGGGCGCTTCAGGAAGGAACATCCGTTAATGCATTGCTGAGAGAATTTTTGGATTCCTATGCAGGTGTTCGCCGGGGGCAGCAGGAGGCCGCAGGAAGAATCGTAACCCTTTCCCGCAAGTCCAAGTCTCGGCGAGGCGGACGAACTTGGACCCGCGACGAGTTGTATGAGCGTGGCTGATGCGGACCTTTTTTGACACCAACATTCTCGTTTACATGTTCGACGCCGATGCACCGGAAAAAAAAGAAAAGGCCCGCGCACGTTTTGAAACAGAAGTCTCCAAGGGCAGGATCTTACTGAGTACCCAGGTGCTTCAGGAGTTTTACGTGATGGTAACGAAAAAGCTTTCGGTGCCGCTGGAACCGGAACCGGCCGAATCGGTCGTTCGTAACCTTGCCGCACTACCGATTTTGGGGATCGATGCGGAGAGGGTTATCGCTGCTATCGGCAGGAGCCGCAGATCTCAGTTTTCTTTTTGGGATGCTCTTGTCATTGAAACGGCTTTAGCCGGCGGCGCCAACCGTTTGCTTACCGAGGACCTCCAGCACGGTCAGATCATAGATGGTCTGCATATTGAAAACCCGTTTTTGGCCAAATGATCGGATAACAATTTCTCCCGCCAAGCCGCCAAGTCCTAAGAAAAGAGTACCGCAGAATAGCAAACAGGGGCAAGGGGCCAGAGGCGAGGGGAACGGAAAGAAAACCGCAGAATAGCGAATAATGATAGCGGTTCCCAGTTGCCGGTTGTCAGCTTTCAGTTGCCGGTTGCCGGTTGCCGGTTGCCGGTTTCAGGCCGGAGGTCATGGTTACGTTTATACCGGCGATCTTTATTTAATGATAACGGGTCCAGCAATACCCGTTGAATTAGCCATGCAAGCCACCGGCGACATTTATATTCACGTCACCTATAACGGGCGCGGAGAATTGAACCTGCTTGAACGTTTTGGCGACCCAGCCCGGTTTCAGGCTGAAAATGTCGGAATTTGGGGCACAGACGAAACACCGACTTCATGGCCAGAAACTCATGGAAATCTACGATGCCTGATTGCGCCATTATTGCTAATAGCTATCCAGAGATCAAAACGATTATTTGCCACATCAATGACACATACATTTCAATTTACTGTCAACATTATGTCACATTTCTCAGATAAAAACCGATTGGCTCCTCACAAAGCTGACCAACAGCCCACTTTCAATTGAACGCTTATCGCTAACATTTATCGACTCTCAGGGGGACAAATGAGAAAATTTTTCGTTATTCCCGCCCTTGTAGTTCTTTGTGTGTTGATGACGGCTCCTGCTGGAGCGTATATTACTAGGTCCTATGTTGGAGAATTTACCGATATCAATGTTATTAGTTCTATGTTCGATGATTGGGTTGTCGGCGGGGACATGACTTCAGAAATAATGTTCGAGAATACCAGAGCGTTTAAAAAGCTCGAAGTGGCGAGTGCGCATACCGCCAATGCCATTGATGATAGCGACAATCCGACCATTACAGGTTCTTCTCCGTTTGATTCAGCTTGGGAAGATGTGGATTATCATTTGGATGCGTGGTCAGGATCGATAACTTTTGATCTCACATACGGCCAATTAGTCGGCCACCACACCAATGGATATGATTTTACGGCCGCTATAAATCCCGTTCCCATTCCAGGGGCAGTCCTTCTGTTCGGAACAGGCTTGCTTGGTTTTGGTTTTGTTGGAGTTCGAGTGCGCAAGGCTTGCAACAGGTAATTTAATAGCGGTCTACAGGGTACAAGGCGGAGCCGGCAATGGCTCCGCTTTTTTTGCGTTCACTATCATCACTTTCGCTATTGCCCGGAACCCGCCAAGAATTCAAACTTCCCAAGAAATTGGCATACATTGGATCGAAATCTTGTCACATAATCACCAAATCACCGCGTTCCAGCAACGCAATTGTAACGTCAATTTGTCAGAAAGTCAGGTTGTTCCCTCAAACCAATTCGGGAGGAAGATCAGTCTATGACGACACCTGACAAGACAATAACGCTTGCTGTAAGATATGTATTGGTGATTTTCTTCGAATCTGTGTTTTTGTTTTTTATCGCCGGCTCTGCCACGGCAGCAAGTTATGACGACTTTAATGACGGTACGCTGGATGAATCCAAATGCGATTCAGATGAGTCACCAAATACAACGGTAAATGAAACCAATGGTCGGCTTGAGTTGTCTATCTCGCCTGCACCTACCGGTTTTTTCGGCACCGAGATTGTTTCAAAAAGATCGGTCAGCGGAGCTCCGGTTTTCTTGGGCTCGTAGGTTTGAAGAAGAAGTGTGGATTAATGGCTGGAAGGAGAATGCTGTTTTCTACAATGGTTTACCATTTTCCGGACTCATTCTTTGCCTTTTACTTGGTATTGCCGCGCTGTTAAGACGATTGCCCCGCCTGTTTTTGGAAGCGTCGCTTGAAACCGGAGGGTCTCCTCAACCTCGCCATAATTTCGACATCATTACGTCTCATTCCACTGGTATTGTATAAACATGAAAAAGATCCCCAACGTTTTTTCCAAGCTCTTTTCGTACAATTTCGTTTCGGTCGTTGCCCTGGACTTTTTCCTCATATTTGCCCTGGGCTGGATAGTCTGGGAGAAACCTTTGCCCCCGATGGGCAGCCTGGGCCTGCGCGGCTACATCGGTCTTTTCATCGTGCTCACCATGATCAACCTGCTTCTGGAACGGATAACGGAACGCCCGAGACGGCGTCACAGCAAAGGATAATGCCGGAATTGCCGTGCTTGACCGGAGTCGGCAATTGCGCCGCTTTCCCATGGGCCGCAATTACGATATTGCCGGGTTTTGCCAAAAAAACACACCCCTCATAAATCTTTAATGGTTATAACTGCTGCGTCTTCTTTTTCTTCTGACGGCAACAAGGACAGCTAGACCGACGGGGAAGAGGAGGGCCGCTGGTGGAATGGGGCTGGGAAAGACATCCGTTTCCACACGAAGGGTAATTTCATCGTTACAGTAGAGACTGTCGGGGTCGAAACCCAGGCCGAAGCTGTTGTCAGCCAGGTACTCGACAAGGACAATCAATTCATTATCTTCAAAAAGGTACTCCAGGTTGCCCGGGGTTCCGTGGAGATCCTGGTAGTGGTGAAGTTGAATGCCATCACTGTCGGCAAAATGGGTTCCGGTCCACCACGGGAAATCCCAACCGGCTTCCACACCCGCATCAGCCGTATCCAGAAGGTGTACCCAGAGATCATTGGGCCGGTTGTTCCAATGCCTGATGTTATGGAAGCTCAGGGTTGCCCCGGTGATGACCTCGCCTTCCGGAACCTGCCACTCAATGCCCCAGGTGTAGTAGCGCCATGGAAGGAAAAAAGAAATATCCGGATCAGGGCGAAACGTGTGGATATACCCCCGGGCCGTTGAAACGAAAAGAGGACTCACAGCCATCCAAATCATCGTTATCAAAAGTGCTTTTTTCATCGACCCCATATGCCCAGGACCATCACATGACTCCCTTGTGTCGTTTACCAAATCAACGGGTATAAGTTTGCTCACTACAACAAGAAGTATGCCAGAGCACGAAAATAAACAACGGGAGTTCTCTTTTCTTGCAAAAAACGCATACAATCAGAAGGTTAGAGAACAATCGGGCTTCAAAAAAAGACCCGGCACCTCCGGTGCCCACCCGGGAACACTAAGCAAAAACGTGCCAACCTTTGGAACAACGGTTCCGTGAGTTGTGGAATAGTTTTCTCAAAAATGGACTGGGGAACGATTGCTTGCCGCTAATGTATCCAATAACATGCCTATTGTGTCAACATGGTCACGTAAATGTCACATAAAAAGAAATTATGAGGCGAGGGGCAAGGAACGAGAGGCATGGGGCAAAAAGAAGTGAGGGGTGAGGTGTAAGACGATAAAAGCACGGGCAGAGGATTAAGGGCGAAAGACAAGAGGGGATTGGAGATGTGCTGCAAGTTATATTCTACGACTGACGGTTCACTGTTTACACCTTTTACTATTTACCACTCCGCAGTTAAGTTAACTGCTAACTGTTTACCGCTCACGGTTTTCACTTTGCACTGTTTGCTCTTCTTCGGATCCAAGCAAACAGCCCCAAACCTGGGATGAAAAGGAAAGCGGCTCCTGGAATAGGGACGGCAGAGTAGCCGACCTTGAAGCCATACATTGGATTCGATTGACTCCCATCTTCTAGATTAGCCAAGCCTGTTACAGAGAAGCCATTGGCAAGCCGATCGTCAATTATTAGATAGTACTCGGCATTAATGTCGCCGATGAGATCATCAAACAGTTCAATGAGACCGCCCCCTGCAGTGAAATAGCAATATCACCGAACAGTGTTGCTATGTCAGCGTCGCCCGGTTGCAATCCTGCCCTTGCTCGAATCGCCAACGCATTGATTGGTTTCGAATACTTCAGAAGTTCGGCACTCACATCATGTTGCGAGTTATCTGAGCCAACATTGAGGTGAAGAGTGGCGAGATGGGTTGAACCATCATAAGTGAATTCGTAATTGTGTTGATTGGCCCCCGGGTGCACCCAGTTGTAGTGCTGTTCATCAAAAGCATGATATTCGGGCCCGTCAACGATGGCATATTCCCAAGTTGTAGTGCCGCCCCATCTGACGTTACCGCCAAAATATTTTGTAAACTCGGCACTGCTCAAGAAATCGCTGTCGCTGCTGTAAGTGTACGTCAAATAGGCGCCTGCCTGTTGAGGGAGCAGCATAACCACCAAGAATAACGCAAAAACAACTTTCCCCATGATCTTCATCCTACGCCTCCAGCCAAAGCCATCAAAATTAAGGGGGAACAACCACCGTGACCGGGAACAATTTATAGTGAAGTATCTGTGACAGGAAGATGGCGCCTTTGTGAAACTCGGGTGAACATTGGGGATTCCTGCAGCGGACCGCATGGGATTCAAACGGCCCACAGGGAAACTGCGACCTCGTAGCGCTATGCCTTATGTTCCATCAGACTTTTTCTGACTTTTTCCAGCTCGCCTATGGTTTCTTTCGCCACCTGGAAAGAATCCTCCGCATCCGCGGCATCAACCCATTCGAAATCGCCGTAATCCACATCGGTCCGTCTTGACAGGAGCACCTTAAAATTTCTGATCATCGTTTTGGGCAGAAGACCTGTTTGGACAAACCGAAGACTCAACATGGTCATGACCCCGTTATGGCTTAAAGGATTGACGCCTTCGAGTACGAGCAGCGCCCGGGCCGCGTTCAAAACCGCGTAATAGCTTCTGTTGACGGACGTGCCATACCGGGACTCTTTCAGATTCGCCTCGGCATCGTCCAAGTACGCAAACGCCTTTTTGGATCGGATGTCGCTCAATGCCTTCTTGTCTTTTATGTCGAGGTTCATAACGCAACCCCTTCCGTTTGGATATTCTGATAAAAGGGAGAATTGTGCGATCTTTCAAGATCAAAATTCTTTTGATCTTTGATCAGCGGGGTCAGGATCATCCCGGCTTTCATTTCTTCTTCAACCAGGGTTGCCATGATATCGCGCTCCAATTCCGGCTGCTTCCCCTTTACGACAATGAGCACGTCGAAATCAGACCGCGGGCCATGGTCGCCTCTGGCCCTGGACCCGAAAACATAAAAGGATACAATCCTTTCTCCGAACTGTTCCCTGAGCGTTGATGCGATATGAGCCAATGCCTGCATGTCATGGATATACATATTTGAACCATTGCTTGTTCACAGCGCCCACCACCGGCACCAAACCAAAAAATGGGGATTTTGATTTCGAAGTCTGAGCGAGACCGACCAACCACCGATGCCCCCGAGAGGCACACCGCACCGAGGGTTTGCCGGTATCTTAAACGATATTTAATTTGAAATATTGCATGTTTGCGTACACCTGTCAATACAGTCGGCTTTCCTTTCTGCGGCCGTGCCCCCTCTTGCATGCACCCATGACCACGTGGACGGAAATCGAGTTCCTTCCCCTGGTCGTCAATCAGCCGGTTGCCTTCGAAAGCATAGACATTGAGGATTTTGATGGTGGTCTGCTTTCGAGAAAATGTTGCCTATAATTTAATACGAGACAGGCCAAAGCATGGTAAGTTGTTTGCGTTTGCGTGACAATATGGTGAAAATTTATCCTGTACCGTCGCCCGCTTTCATGTTGGCATGATGCTCGCTTTTCGAAAAATTTTTATGCCTTGGCTTTTCGATGGGACGATGCGACAATGTCTGAGAAGCGGGCACGTGCATTATTAGATTATACGGCGGCACGGGATCGATGCCAAGTTGGATGAAGACAGTAACCCGGTCGCGGTCGTTTTTGACTGAAACCCGATTCAACACAGCGTCTGTACTTCAAACCTCTTGTGTTTTATGGAACGCCCATGACACTTCATTTCACACGAACCAACGGACCGGTCGACGATGCCATCGATCAATTGCTGCACTTGGTCGGCGACATAGATCATCCACACATTGTTCGGGAGATGGTGCTGGCTGCCCTGAAAGCGGGGCAGGAAAAGACCCGTGTGGCCGACCTGAAACTCATGAACAGCACCTATAAAGAGATGCGGTTCACGGCCAAGGTTTTCGGCGCCTACCGCAACATGAAGAAAGTAACGGTATTTGGTTCGGCCCGCACGCAGCCCCATGACAGGGTCTACGGGATGGCCCGGCAGTTCGGAAAAAATCTGGCGCAGGCAGGCTACATGGTGATTACCGGGGGCGGGGCGGGAATCATGCAAGCGGTCAACGAGGGAGCGGGCCCCGAGCATTCTTTTGGGGTCAACATCCGGCTCCCTTTTGAGCAAAAAGCCAATCATGTCCTTAAAGACAACCCGCGCAGCATTACCTACAAGTATTTTTTTAACCGAAAAGTGGCTTTTCTCAAGGAAGCAAACGCGGTGGCCCTGTTTCCCGGCGGCTTCGGCACCCTGGATGAGGCCATGGAGGCACTGACCCTCGTGCAAACGGGCAAACAGGTCCCGCTGCCCCTCGTGTTGATAGACGAGCCGGGCGGCACCTATTGGTCTCACTGGGCCGACTTTCTTGAAAAAGAGCTTCTTGCCCGAGGTTATGTGAGCGCCACGGATTTCAATATCTTCCAGCGCGTCGATTCGGTCGACCAGGCCACCGCCGTCATCGACCGATTCTACCGCCGTTATCACAGTATGCGGTATGTAGGAGAGCGCCTTGTCATCCGTCTCACCTCGCCCATCGGGGAGCACCAGGTAGCCGATCTGAAGGCACAATTCATGGACCTTCTGGCCCCACCGAAGGCGTTCTTTCTGGCTGGTCCCACCAAAGAAGAAGCCGACGAGCCCGAGATCTTCCATCTGCCGAGGGTGATCCTGGATTTTAACCGACAGGGTTTCGGCAGGCTGCGCAGCCTCATTGATGCCATTAATCTGTGTTAATCGTTGGCGCCTGGTTCAAAAAACCCGTCAACCGACCGATATGAAACAGATCCACCGGCCGGGGGCTCTTGTGTGCTCTACATGCCTTTTAATCGTATTGCATTCTTAACTTACCTGTCATGAAAAACCCCGTTTCGCATGATAGAGGTGCAACCAGGCTGAACGGAGCACACGCAAGCACGAAAAGGGAGGGCAGCCATCGACCACGCGCAATCCTCACCGTGGAAAGATCGCTGATCCACTTTATGCACCGCGCTCCTGCAGCCAACGGACGGCTTGGCCGTTCTGTTTCTGATACCAACGATGTGTCCGTGGTATCGGATTCTATCCGGCAGATTTCTGGGGCTGGTGGCAACACGTGGCTTCACCGCAACTGTATAATATTACAGGATGAGACCACCGACCCCAGCTCCGGTGCTACCGTATTAACCATTTTCCAAAACACCTGGAGCGATTATGCGTGAATGTTTTAACGGTGAATATGGCCAATCCGGAACCACCATTGGTCAATTCCAAAAAAGGGGGTATGTTATACCCTCATCACTTCACACGGGACGGAAGGGATGACCGGTGGCATCCAATGGTATGAACACGGAAGAATCCCCCTCGATCCCCCTTTACAACACGAGGCTGTCCGATAACCTCCTCTCCCTCGATGGATGGGTCATGACGATGCATACACGATTATCGAATAGCATATTGCGCTTTTTCATTGTGGCTATGTTGGCGGCCTTTTCCAACGGCTGTGCCGGGACACAGCCATTGGATAACCATGACCGGGCCAGCGATGAGCCCGACTGCGGCCATGTCCGCAATATTATCGTCATGATTCCCGATGGATGCGATGCCGGTATTCAAACCCTGACACGGTGGTTTGCCAAATATACGGATGACTATGACCTGATGCTGGATGAGATGCTTTCGGGCGGCATGAAAACGTGGATGGCCAACTCGGTGACCACCGGTTCTGCAGCCGCAGCGTCCGCTTTTTCCGGCGGCCATAAGACGACGGTGCGCTTTCTGGGCATGGGGCCAAGAAGAGGGGACCTGTTGGACAATGTGACACCCACCGTCGACCCGTACGTGCCGTTTGCGACGGTCCTGGAGGCCAACAAACTTTTGGGCAAATCCGTGGGCTTGGTTGCCACCAGTCGTATCAGCCACGCCACACCGGCGGCTTACGCGGCGCACGTTCAGAACCGTAATTGGGATAACGACATCATGGAGCAACTCGTATACCAGGATTTGGATATCGTGTTCGGCGGCGGCGAGCGCCATCTTCTGCCCGGCCCGCCGTGTGGCAATGCCGTTCCCGGCGGCAAGCGGTCGGATTGCGAAAACCTCAGGGATGTCCTGCGGGCTCGTGGTGTGGACTATGCGACAGACAGGGAAGGACTGCAGCGGCTCACCTCAATGCCGGCATGGGGCATGTTTGCGTCCAGTCACATGGCTCCGGATATGGACAACCAACATTTTGATCTCCAACAGCCCACGCTGGCCGAGATGACTGCTAAGGCCATTAAACTCCTTTCAGAGAATCAGCGCGGATTTTTCTTGATGGTTGAGGGCAGCCAGGTGGATTGGGCCGGTCATGCCAATGATCCGATCTATATGCTCACGGAGTTCCTGGCTTTTGACAAGGCGGTTAGGGTGGCTGTTGATTTTGCGAAAATGAACAATGACACGCTTGTTGTGGCCTTTCCGGATCACAACACCGGAGGATTGACTATCGGTAATTATGCGACGCACTTTGCACGCGGGTATGGCCATCCATGGACGTCCGATGATCGCGCCCACTATACCGATAAAACTGTGGAAGACCTCTTATCGCCACTGGCTGGAATGCGAATAACGTCCTATTCGCTGGCAGGCCTTGTTGAACAAGCGGTAATGGCTGCCGACGCGTGTGATGCCGCGTGTGTACAAGAAAAGATTTCCGAGGCCGTTGCCGCATACTGGAGCATCGACATTACTCCGGAGCAGGCCAAGGAAATCAGGCTGCTCCAAGATGTGCGGACGGGCGACAATGAAAAAATGGGACTTGCTCATGCCATTTCAGAAATCATCTCTCGAGATCATACACTCTTGGGGTGGACAACACACGGGCACACCGGCGACGATGTTCCCCTTTGGACATACGGCAAAGACCGCCTCATCGGTCTCTATGACAACACAGAGATTGCGAGGGAAATCGCCTGCCGTTCACGATGTGACCTGGAATATGTTTCCAAGAATCTCTTTGTGCCCGTCACCACCGTATTTCCAGGGGCAGCCACTGATGCGACCGACCCTGAAAACCTGATGCTGAAGATCGCGAATGCTGAACTGTATGAAGGCAAAGACGTGTTGAAGATCGATGAAAAAGTATTTCGTTTCGAGGGCATTGTGGTCTATGCGCCGGAACCTGCCGCTGAAAACTGGTTTATTCCTCAAGCCGCTGTCACGTTGATCAACAAACACGCGGACTTTTGACCGGTTCCAAGCAAACGCCTTTTACGGATCGGTAGAACCTTTCCGGGTCCACCACCAAAAAGTGGTGGCTTAATGCCAATTTTACAAGGCCAGGGGGAGGTTTCTTTGCCAAAATGACACGGTATTGAAACAAAGAACGATCAGAGTGATCGCAAGGGTCGAGGCCACGGCCCGTACCACCCTCATGCCGAGCCCCTGGTTACTCTCACGACAGCCAGGGGCTTTTCTTTGTTTTTCCGGTCGCAGCCGTTACCTGCTGAAGCCACTAGCAATAGGCTCCGGCAAGGAATATTTCCCAAAAACCCCTGCTCCCCTGGCGGGAGGGATTGGGCGATGGGGAAAGCATCCTCTCGGACCGGTCCAACCTGTTGAGACTCTTGTATAATCGTCTTGTCGGGACTGGGGACTCGCCGTTTAATGAGCCCGGATCGAAAGGAAACCACCAAATCCCCACACACCCGCCGATTTCTTGTGACATTGCACAGGTACCTTGCGTCTCGAGGTTGGGGTACCCACCCGCACGACACGGTCTACTCCAATGACAATAGCACAAAACGTAAGATCCCCTGACTAACGCCCCAACCTCTTTTTCAGCCAACCAAAAAAGTTAATACAGTTCTCTATAAAGCTCAAGTAACACCGTTTTCCGGCCTATGGGCATCGGTCCTCCAGGCGGCCAAAACTCGCCGCAAAGGCCGCGTAAGGACT
>CAYSGJ010000150.1:0-13650 GCA_964430705.1 uncultured Desulfobacterales bacterium
CACAAAGATCTGAAAACAGCTTGATTCATATCCAAAAAAAATCAGAGAGGTCTCCTTCCATAATAGTTCAGGAAGGATACCATTTTGACTTTCAGGGAGGTCTTATAAATCTACTCAAAGAGACGGCCATCGAGTCAATCAAACGCTTACCGGAAGGATGCACCGTTGAGGACATCATGTACAGGATAGATCTGGTTGCCCAGGTTTTTGAGGGTCTTAAAGATGCAGAAGAGGGCAGACTGATCACCACTGAAGAGCTCCTCGAACGAGTGGACCAATGGGCAAGCTGAAGTGGACCGAAAAGGCGAGCAAGAATCTACAGGCTGTTTTTGATTATATCTCGAAAGATTCAAGGTATATGCTGCAAGATACGTAAAGGCACTCGTCCATTCAACAAAAAAGCTTGAGAATATGCCTCGATGTGGTCGTACTGTGTCGGAGTTTGATGATCCCCGATTTAGAGAAGTAATCTACGGGAACCATAGGATCGTCTATCGAATCATTGGGGCAGATGATCGTATTGAAATCCTTGCTGTAATCCATGGCGGGCGTGATATGAGAGAGGCTTTCCTTTCCATCGCCCCGTCGGCCTCTGCCGGCACATTCGTTACAAAATCGTTGTCGCTCAGGATGCGGTCATAGTGACTAGCCGCGGGTTTCTCAGCATCAGAAGGAAAATAGGCCTGAGGCAGGGCGCTTCGCGTGAGCGGCATGACTTAAAAGATATTATGTTGCGAAACATAATGTCTGTGTGTATAATTACGATCTTTGCATCTGCTGATTGTATCGCATCAAATGAAAAGCCGAGGCATAAGGGCCGCGCACTTCATCTAAGGCCCGGGAAGGATGAAAGAGCCATGAAGTTCCTCGATCGTGAAGAAGAATTGAAACGCCTGGACAGGCTCACCGGCACCGGCGGTTTGGGGGTGATATGGGGCAGGCGGCGCATTGGAAAAACCAGGCTTCTTCTGGAGTGGTGCAAACATCATGGCGGCCTGTACACGGTTGCAGACCAATCGGCCGGCGCCATCCAGCGTCGCTACTTTGCAAATGCCCTGGCCGCGGTGTTTCCGGGATTTGACGAGGTGCAGTATCCTGATTGGCGATCCCTGCTCGAAAGGGTTTCTTCAGAGGCCTTGCATCACGGCTGGCAAGGCCCGCTTATCATGGACGAGTTTCCCTATCTTGCCGTAACGAGTCCTGAACTGCCGAGCGCTTTTCAGACCTGGGTGGATCACAAAGCAAAGGATGCACGTTTGACCGTGGTTCTGGCGGGTTCGAGCCAGCGGATGATGCAGGGGCTTGTCATGAGTCCCACAGAGTCGCTCTATGGCCGGGCCAAAGAAGCGTTTCAACTCCGCCCCCTTGCCCCCGGGTATCTGCCGAAGGCCTTAGGTCTCACCTCTGTTCGTGAAGCGATTACGGCATATGCGGTCTGGGGAGGCGTCCCTCGTTACTGGGAGCTGATGGCGGGCTTGGGATTGCCTCTGGACCGTGCCATAGACGATCTTGTTTTGAATCCCTTGGGCCCCCTGCATGAAGAACCGGACCGTCTATTGCTCGAGGAGTTGCCGCCTGCAGTGGCCTTGAGGCCGGTCCTGGACGCAATAGGCCTCGGTGCTCACAGGGTTTCTGAAATCGCAGCGCGCATTCAGACGCCGGCAACGTCTTTGAGCCGGCCCCTGCAGCGACTCATGGAACTGGGCCTGGTTCAACGGGAGCTCCCTTTTGGTGCACCGTCGGCTTCGGCAAGGCGCTCTCTTTACAAGATCGCCGATCCGTTTTGCCGGTTCTGGTTCAGGGTTGTGGCGCCCAGGCGCGGGTTTCTTGCAGAGTCGCCCCCAAAAGCCCGACAAAAGCTCTGGGTGCAGGCCAGGGCGGGAATTGTATCAGCCGCCTGGGAGGACCTCTGTCGCCAGTGGGTATCCGCAGGATTCTTTCAGCATAAGAAAACAAAACCTAGGTGCGATTGGGAGCCCGCCCGCAGGTTCTGGCATGGGGACGGTCCGGAGTGGGATGTGGTTACCCAGAGCCTCGACGGGCAAAGTATTCTCCTGGGCGAGGTCAAATGGTCGAATCGCCCGTTTGATTTGTCAAGGCTTCGCACGCTTGCAAAATCATTGGTGATGAAAGGCCTTCCGCCCGTAAAAACCCTCAAAGGCAGGAACGCCTTCCATGTCTTGTTCGTGCCGGAGCTTACAAAGGGTGTGCCCTCGGAGATAGACGGTGTTCAGTTGGTCACAGGGGAACAGGTCGTGGAGGATATGGTATAGGGCCCCACTATCCTCATCCGATAAGTAGGAGAGGATAAGCCCCCTGGATTCGGATACGCTGTTAAAAGGGGAGAGGCTCTCGCCCGGAAGAGCAAGTTTGAATTGATCCAATGAGTTTTTTACTTTCTTACATAACGTCCCATATTCCATATTGCCGCGCCCGGCAAAGACGGGCTCGCAATGACGAGGTTAAGGGGAGGATGAGATTGCTTCGTCCCCCGGATCAAGTCCGGGGTCCTCGCAATGACCGCCCCGGGGCAATCCATTTGGGGATGTGGGCAGTAAGAGCCATAATCTTTTAAGGAAAGATGAAGATTTTCTGTCTATGTTTAATAAATTCATCTTTCTATTATAGGTTTTTGGCTTATATCAACTCACCCTGCCACAATCTTTCAAGAAAATCCTCCCAGTAAATTGTGTGAATTTTTTCCCTTCTTGTTGGAACAGGGTCCTGGCTCACTAAATAGAAGCCTGAGAATACCCCTTCTTCTGAAAGGGTTTTCAGGCCTTTATAATCATTATTCGTCACATGCCCGGAAGCTTTTACTTCTATCGCCAGTTCATCTCCGATTAGAAAATCAACTTCATGTCCTTGCGTTGATCTCCAGAATGATAAAGGCAATTTTATTCTGTGGTAGCTTAGATATGCCCTTAATTCCATTCCAATAAACAGTTCAAAACTTTTTCCATACAAATCTGAATTACGGTCGAGAATCCGGGTCCCTGAGAGTGTATGCGTTATTCCCGGGTCAAAAAAATAAAATTTGCCGGATTTTATGGCTTTCCTTTTTTTTGACTCCGTCCAGGCGGGGAGCAGAAATCCAACCAGCGTGTCTTCAAGCAGAGATACATACTCTCTTACCGTGGAAGCAGCGACCTGACAATCATTCCCCAACTTTGTAAAATTCAAAACTTCTCCATTGGCCATTGATATGGATTTAAGAAAACGGGCAAAGGGAGGAAGGTTCCTTATCAGACCTTCAGCCATTATTTCTTCTTTGAGGTAGGTGTTGACATAGGCATCGAGTTCCTCTTCGGGATATTCACTCAAGTATACTGAGGGCAATCCGCCATAGCGCAGGTATCTTTCCAGGTTGAAATCAGGTATTTCTTTCCTTGTGAGCGGAAAAAATCTTGCTTCCCAGACCCGTCCTGCCAGCAGATTTGCCTGTCCTCTTTTGAGTTTTCTGGCACTGCTGCCTGTCAAAAGAAAGCGGTTTTTTCGATCTTCTATGAGCCGGTGAACCTCGTTGAGTAATTCAGGAACACGCTGGATTTCATCGATGACGATCAGGTTCATATCCAGGGCGCTTATAATGTCCTCCAGATCGTGAGGAGATCTTGACAGTCTTAGGAAATACCGGGAATCAAGAAGATCAATAATACCTGCTGAATCGGCCATCTGTTGTTTTACAATGGTTGATTTTCCCGTAGATCTGGGACCAAAAAGGAAAAAAGATTTCTTCTCCAATAATTTATTGAGATCAAGTAGGCGGTTTACAATCATTTGACATCTCTATCGCTGAAAATCCGGATAATCAGCAATATACTTGTGATTATTTCGGAAGTCAATGGGTCCACAATAAAAAATTTGCTGTTTTGGAATAGGCGTTGATCTGCTTTGTTTTCCCAATTGCCGCTCTCCGGTGGCATATAAAATACCACCCAGCGTTTGTGCCCGGCGGGATACCAGATTATCAAAAAGCGTCCCACCGGCCTAAACCGGATTTTTCATTTGACTTGGCATAGGTCGTGGCCAATGCTTTGGTCAGTGTCAATTAGAAAATAGGAGGCTACCATGGTCCAATCGCAACAACATGTGCGTTTATTTCGCAATGGAAGAAATCAAGCGGTCCGGATCCCCAAGGAATTTGAGATGGATTGCGACGAAGCTATTATCCGCAAAGAGGATAACAGGTTGGTTTTGGAACCGGTCAACAAAAGCGGATTGTTGACGTTTTTAGAGGAATTAAAACCCTTGGAAGATGTCTTTCCCGACGTGGATGAAGACCTCTTACCCCTGGATGATGTGCCGTTATGAGCATAAAGCGGAAATATCTTCTTGATATCGATATGATATCCCAATTGGACAATTTCACTGGGGCTTATCCTGGTCACAGATAATTTTAAGGAGTTGAGCCGGATCCCCGTCAACGAGTCGACGCCGGCAAGAAAGTAAATTGGGATGGACACCGCTTTGTGCAATATGGGAGAGCATGCCCGGATTTTCTCGTCTTAACGAGCCTGGTGTTTTGCACCGCATCACGCTCCGGGGGATAGAGCGTCGCAAGATATTTCTGAACTCGAAAGATTACGAGAATTTTCTGGAGCGGCCGACAGGGCTTCTTCCGGAGACAAAACCGTGGAGCGGATGGAGGAGCCGTGTGCTTTGTCGGGCACAACCTGCCGTTGACGATTTTCGATGACCACATCCGCCTCCCTGCCTGCATGAGAACGAAAGTGTTACAGCCGCAGGCAGGCCGGAAAGGCTATTTGTTACCATATACGGGTGATTTCATAATCGGAGAAGCGGCTGTCGCAGCTCAATATCTGCAAGTTATCCACCATGGCCTGAGCAATCAGCATGCGGTCAAAAGGATCTCGGTGATAAAAGGGGAGTTTTGCCAATTCAGCGCAATGCGTCATTTCTATCGCCAGCCAGTGAATGGCATTGGCATTCATTTCATCACGAATGACATCCGGCCACCCGGGCTGAAGCGAGAGTTTCCCCAGGCTCTTCTTGATGCATATTTCCCAGAATCCGGCTGCGCTGAAAAACAGGTCGTTTTCCTGATCCACAAAAACTGCTTTCGCTTTCCTGCTGAGCCGTGGGTCACCGGTGATCAGCCAAAGCAGGGCGTGGGTATCCAGAAGCGTTTTCATTCCATGTAATCCTTGAAGTCGTTCAGAGGTTCATCGAAATCGTCTGACATGGACAGAATCAGTCCTTTTGCGTTCCCGATTTTCCTGCGCCTTCGTGCCTGGGGCAGTACATCCAGCCGTACAACCGGTTGATTGCCCCTGGCAATGATGACCTCCTTCCCCTGAAGGGCCTCCTGTATCAATTTTGACAATTGCGTCTTGGCTTCGTGAATATTGACCTGAAGCTTTTCCATAGCAGCCTCCTGAGAACGGGTTCGCCTGTTTGGTTAGTCATGATACTTAGCTAAGCATCGGTTGTCAAGGAATGATGGAAGAATAATACGATTCTTCACACGAGCCCGGTCCGGTTAACGGTCATTTGGAAGCCGGAAATGCTCCGATGGCAACGGTTGTGCGACCGATTTTTGAAGAGGTAGGTTATGCACTTCGACCGGGACGACGTCAGGAGAGGATAAGCTCCCCTGGGGTCGGATACGCTGTTGAAAGGGGAGAGGCTCTCGCCCGGAAGCGCAAGTTTGAATTGATCCAATGAGTTTCTTACTTTCCTGCCGGCGCCCCATGTTTTACATGTAATTTTGACTTGCTACTTTTAATTTTCATGATAAATTGGAATATCAATGCGTTTTTTCAATGCATGTCCAGATCAGACAGGAGGTCTGAATGTTTCGACGTAAGCTTCACTTGCCCTCCGCCGGCACGGAAACCTTTTTCCTTTGGGGCCCCAGGCAAACAGGCAAAACAACACTGCTCCGAGACACGTACCGCAAAGCCTTTTGGATTGATCTGTTAAAAGCGGAAGAATACCGCCGTTACATGGAACATCCGGAATGGCTGCGATTGGAGCTTCCGGAGCAAGGGAACATGCCGTTCGTTGTGATCGACGAGGTGCAGAAAGTACCCCAACTCCTGGATGAAGTTCACTGGCTTCACGAAAACAGAGGTATCCATTTCGCGTTGTGCGGATCAAGTGCGAGAAAAGTGCGGCGCGGCCAAGCCAATCTGTTGGGAGGCCGGGCGATACGCTATGAGCTTTTCGGACTTACCTCATCGGAACTCGGCCAAGAGTGGGACATCAACAAAATGCTCAACCACGGTTACCTTCCACGGATTTATCTCTCTAATCGCCCTAAACGTCTTCTCAACGCCTATACAGCCAACTATCTCAAAGAAGAAATAGCCGCGGAAGGTCTGGTCCGAAATCTCCCGGTTTTTTCGGACTTCCTGAACAAGGCCTCTCTTTCTGATACCGAACCTGTCAATCACTCGACCATTGCCAGGGATTGCGGTGTTTCGAGTAAGACAATCAAGGGTTATTTCCAAATATTGGAAGACACTTTACTCGGGACATGGTTGCCGGCCTTCCGGAAACGTCCCAAACGCCGTGTTGTCGCATCACCAAAGTTTTATTTCTCTGACGTGGGTGTTGTGAACTTTCTCGCGAGGCGCGGCATCATGGAGCAGGGTTCAGAGCTTTACGGAAAAGCTTTTGAGAATTGGGTCTTTCACGAGATTTCGGCGCACAACATGTACAGCGAATCGTTCGCAACCATAAGTTACTGGCGATTGTCAAGCGGCACAGAGGTGGATTTTATCATTGATGACATGGCGGTGGCTATTGAGACCAAGCCCTCGCGGAGGCTCTCCGCTCACCATCTTAAGGGGTTACGACAACTCAAGATAGACTATCCGGAGCTAAGAAGATCGATTGTGGTCTGCTGTGAAGAAAAACCCAGAAGAACGGAGGACGGCATCGAAATCCTGCCGGCACACACGTTTGCGAAGCGGCTGTGGAACAATGAAATCTATTGAAACGAGGTGGTAAAGGCGTTTAGTCTCCCGTCAATTCAGCGAGAAACAAAATTCGAACCAATCGTGGCTCACACATTCCCGAGCGGACACGGACAAATAGGAATCCGGTTTATTCTTGCCGGTTCCGGCGCCGGAAAATTGCGGAGACGAGCCGCAAACCTCCTTGCCGGCAAGGCGCCTATACGTACCGCCTGTTTCCGTTGACCTTCAAGGAAACCTTGGACTTTTTTTCCAATCAACCGGAAGAACAACCAGCAAGATTTCCTCAAGTTTGTTTCCTTTTTTCCGATAACACCATTAGGGAGAACTGCTCATGCATATCAGCAACTATCACGTTCATAATGTCCTGAGAGCGTACGGCAAACAGCTGACGCTGGACAAAAAAAGTATGCGCTACAAGAACGTGATAGGACAGCATCAGTCTGATAATATTACGATTTCCGCTGAAGCAAGGCGAAAGTCCGTTATTGAAAAAGTCACAGCGGATATCGTCGAGCGCATCGTCCACTCCGGCCCCAGAGATGTATTGGAAAAGGAGGCCTTAGAAGAATTGGAAAACGAGTTCGGCAACAATCTTGTGCCGGAAGATGAAAACAGCTCGGAACTCGTCTTTAAGATCGTGGACAAAGAAAAAGGAGAAGAAATAAGAACGCTCACCATGGAAGATTCCGAGCTCATTAAGAACCGATTGCGAGAAATCACCAAACGCAAGATTGACGCGAACATGTTTTGACGAATTGGAGGATCGATTTATGAAAATTTCCGGCAATGACGAACTGAACAGATATATCAGTGAAGCGTCCTTAAAAAAGGCCCTGGATGTTGCGGAAAAGACAAAAACGCACGAAGAAGATGCTCCTGCAGCAACCAAAAGCGGCGCTGTTGTCCAGTTATCGACAAGGGCGAAAGAAATCCAGGTCGCCAGAGAAACCTTAGCCTCTGAACCGGACGTTCGTTTGGACAAAGTCCGTGAGGTTTCCGATAAAATCAGAGAGGGCACTTACGAGGTTAACGCCGAAAAGACCGCCGAGAAGATGGTTTCCGCCTTTTTTGACAGGATCATTTAGCCATTACGACACCCTGACCGATAACTCCAACGCAACCATCAACGCACCGCCGGAAGCGACTGCCGAAGTCCGGCGTCAACAATTTGACACCGACCTGCTGGGTGCCGTTGATCCCCTACTGGATCCGAGGGAAAAGAAGTCGGTAGGTTTACAGGCCCACAGACATAGTCTTATCATCGGCATGCTGCCCGATGAAGCGTCGCAGGCCGGATGCCTGTTCCTCCGTTAATTGGCCGAATTTCAATCCATAACGTCTTGGAGACATAATACCGAAAGGCACTTTGGCAATCTCGAAATCCGAAACAGTCCGGACAGGCAACCTGCGCAGATAGGTTTTATTTTCGGTGGATGTGAGGGTGACTTCAGACGCCTTATCCCCAAGCGCCACATCGGAGACATAACGAAAAGAAAGGCCGCCGGTGCTGATATCCAGAATATGTCCCACGATTGTGGAATAAGGGCCGGGAGGCGTCAGCAGGGCAATTCCGTTGTCGCGAAGCCGAAACCGCTTGGCATGCCTGCGCTCCACCACAGCGGCGTGCCTCGTCTTTGGTTTCTGCTCGTCAAGGTGTGACGAATTCATATCCCAACGACCATGCAAATTCGAAGCCACAGAATCCGCAAACATGTGGACATCTCTATGCCTGTGTCGGCAACACCCCTTAGTGCATCGTACCGTAAGCTTGTTTAAAAGAAGCAAGAAAAGTACGCACCAATTCCAGTTCAAACGCCAAACCACCCAGGCCCTGCATACCGAACGGATTCAATCCGCCCGGGCCTTTATTCTTTTCCAGCGCATGCTCCAGGGTTTCTATGTATTCCTGCATTTCGGAAATAGCCTTTCGTGGAGGAAGCTCCTCAAGATAATCCGTAGGCATGACCCGAAGCGTTTGCGTCGAGGAATCATCCACTTCTACCGTAAAAAACCTGTTGTCATTCATATATTTAGCCCTTTCTTATTGTCTTTTATTAAAACAATAATCATGACCGGGCAAAGGTCAAGCCCCTGCCCATGAGTGCTCACCACCGGCACTTTCCCGTGTTCCGATTGCTGAAAAACGCTTATCTTCAAAGGACTCGGTTGCAATCAGTCTCCTGTGACCGAAGGTGTAGGCGAGAAAGTGCCCCTTGTGAATTTTTACATACGTCCAGGGCTCGACGGATGCAAAAAGAGCGGCGCCGAACCATCTGCCGTAAATCGGTCCCGGATCACCGCACGATCAAAAAAGGAAACCCCCGAAAAAAGGGACTTGTCCGCAATTCTCAGGGGTCCATCAAAATGAAAAGATAAGGCCAATCTCGGCCCCGGTTACGATGTATACTGTTGCCGGATTTAAAGTCAAGTAGAAATACAGAGGCTATTCGTAAAATCGCAAGACGACAAGCCACAGTGTTCGATTGTTTTTGGCGCCCCTGACAATGGGCAACAAGATCAGACACTCGGATTATGGGAGCCGCTTGCCGGTTTTTCTTGATTCCGCCTATGAAGATAGCTACAACATTCTCATTACAAACGATTGTCCGAAAAGCTCAAGTCAGTGTCGTGGCCGGCGGATGGGCATCGATCCTCCAGCCGGCCGACACGCGTTCAAACTCCCGAGGCCAGACAACATCCAGGCGTTCTGTTGCAGCCCAAGATAAAAGGAAACCAACATCACATGACACTGGCCCTGTTCTCCACGCCCTGGCCCCTGTACGATCGCCCTTCTATCCAGCTTGGCGCACTCAAGGCCTATCTGAACGCCCAAAATCCCGACCTGCAGGTTGTGGTCCACCATGTGTATCTTAAAATGGCCGAGGCGATCGGATATGAAACGTACAGGACCATTTCAAAAAAAACTTGGCTTGCCGAATCGGTTTACGGCGCCATGTTGTATCCCCAACGATGGGACGAAATCGAAGCATTGTTCAAACGGGCTGCAAGAGGCAAGGCGGCACTCGCCCACATTGATTTTGAGCAATTGTGTGCTAAAACCCGAAAAACATCAGAAAAACTAATTGCCTCCTGGGACTGGAGTCGGTATGACGTTGCGGGTTTTTCCATATCGCTTTGTCAACTCATGTCGTCGCTGTATTTCATCAGGCACATAAAAGCATCCTGCCCCATGCTTCCGATTGTGGTGGGCGGTTCGATGTTTTCGGGAAACCATGCTGCAGGGCTGTTGCAAAACTTCCCGGAAGTGGACTTCGTCATCAACGGCGAAGGAGAACGACCTCTTGCGCGGCTGCTCCGGTTATTGACAGAGCGTCGGGGCGACACAGACTTTGCAGCCGTCCCCGGTGTTGTATCCAGAAAGGGGATGCACAGGAACATTCCCATAAGTTTTTCTCAAATGGACACGCTAAAGGACCTGCCAACCCCGAACTATGACGAGTACTTTTCGCTACTCAGGACATTGCCTCCGGACAAACAGTTTTTCCCCACCCTGCCTGCCGAAATATCCAGAGGGTGTTGGTGGCGATCCCGGAAGCATCCTTCCTGTGCGACCAAGGCGTGCAGTTTCTGCAACCTGAACCTGCAATGGGAAGGATATCGGGCCAAAAATGCGCCTCAGGTTGTCTCTGAAATAGATGGGCTAACCGCAAAATACCAGACCCTTTCCGTAGCGTTCACGGACAACCTGTTACCAGCGGGACAATCCAAGGATATCTTTCAACGCCTCGCCAAACTGGGCAAAGACTTTCGCCTCTTTGGAGAAATGAGGGCTACCACGCCACGCTCGGTTCTCCAGGCCATGAAGGATGCGGGCACGGCCGAAGTCCAAATCGGAATTGAGGCACTGAGTACCAAACTCCTCGGAAAGCTCCACAAAGGAACCACAGCCATCCAGAACCTGGAAATCATGAAAAATTGTGAAGAGCTCGGAATATCATGTATTTCCAACCTAATACTCCATTTTCCAGGAAGCGATATCGATGATGTGACCGAAACCCTCCATGCCCTGGACTTTGCCTGCTCCTTTCGGCCGCTTCGGTGCGTATTTTTTTGGTTGGGTCTGGGCAGTCCGGTTTGCCAAAATCCTGAATTATTCGGCATCAAGACTTTTGCAAATCATCACAACTACAAGATCTTGTTCCCAACGCACATCTACCGTTCCATGAATCTTCTCATCCAGTCCTATCGAGGAGATAAGGGATATCAGAAAAAGCTGTGGAGGCCGGTTCAAATCAAAGTCAAAAAATGGGAAAAGCACTACCGAGAATTCCAAAAAGGCCCTTTTCATTCTTCCGCCTTGAGCTTCCGGGACGGCCGAGATTTTATGATTATCCGGCAAAAACACCCTAAGGCACACACGCACACCCACCGCCTGGTAGGCACCTCAAGGGCCATCTATCAATTTTGTCGAAAACATCGCTCCCTGACGCATATTGTGCATCGATTTCCTGCGGTGGGTGAAGAAAAGATCGTTCCATTTCTGAAAATGATGGTAGACAAGCGGCTGATGTTTGAAGAACGAAAACAATATTTGAGTCTCGCTGTGCGAGCCCGGTAGAAAGGAGAAAAAGCGATGAGCAAAACCATGCAAATGAAAGTCCGGATCGTGCCTTACTATGCCAAAAGCTTCAGCCGGGCATATCCCAACATAGCCAAAAAGCTCGGCCGGGTGGATGGACCGTGGGTGGAAGCAGGACCTTCCCTGTTTGAGATCGTAGCAAGGTTGGACAAACTCTTGTATAAACTGGAAGGCGATCCGCCCTTTATAGAGATCCTGTCACACTGGAAGAAATCACTGCGCGAACTCTATGAAACGGTGGAAGAAAACATTGCCGACCGGCATCTGGCAAAGGCCGACCAGGCGCTTTACAAGATAGAAGACATTTTCGATGAAATCGAACGCGAACTGGGCAAGATATAAAAAAACAAAGCGCCGCCAAAAAGAACGCATCACGGAAATATCTTGCCGGGATTGAGAATCCCGTGAGGGTCAAAGGCTTTTTTGATGCGTTTCATCAATGCAATCTCGTGGGGTCCTACTTCCATGTCCAGGTATGGCGCCTTTGAAATGCCCACCCCATGCTCACCCGAGATCGTCCCTCCCAAAGCCACGGTCTTTTTGAAAAGCGCTTTGACGACGGATTCGGCTTTTTCCAGAGCCGCCTTGTCGCCTTTGTCCAACATAATGTTGCAATGCATGTTGCCGTCACCCGCATGTCCAAAAGTCACCATGGTCAACCCGGTACGTTTTCGGACATCGTCTATCCACTGAACCATCTCTGGAATCCGGTTCCGGGGAACCACGATATCTTCATTAATCTTGTCCGGCCCTAGACGAAAAAGGGCCGGAGAAATGGCCTTCCTGGCCCGCCACAGGGCTTTGGTCTCTTCCTCGGAACCGGCCGTATCGACCTGACACGCACCTTGATCTCGGCACTCGCGGCTCAGGTATTCGACGGCCTTGTCAACGGCGCCTGCGCTGCCGTCCACTTGCATCAGGAGCATCGCCCCCGCATCCACGGGAAGACCCATTTGAAGATAGTCCTCCACGCACCGGATCGCGGCCTGATCCATGTATTCCACCGTTCTGGGAATAATGCCGGAACACATGATGGCGGCAACCGCTTGGGCGGCATCTTGCATGCGATCAAAAACCGCGCTCAGCGTACCCACCGTCTCAGGCAAAGGCAGCAGACGAAGGATGATCTTGGTGACAATACCCAGTGTGCCTTCCGAGCCCACGATAAGCCGCGTCAGATCATATCCCACCACGCCTTTGGCGGTCCGCACCCCTGTTGAAATGACCTGCCCGGAAGGCAGAACCACCTCCAGACCCAAAACGTAATCCCGTGTCACCCCGTACTTGACGGCCCGAGGTCCACCCGCACACTCGGCAACATTCCCCCCCAAGGTACAATAGGCGGCACTGGAAGGGTCGGGCGGATAAAACAATCCCTGTCGTTCCACCTCCTCTTGAAACCGGCCTGTAATGACACCGGATTCCACTTCGGCCACAAGATTTGCCTTGTCCACTAAGACAATGCCGTTAAAACGGGTCATGGCCATGACCACCCCCCCTTTACTCGCCAAAGCGCCCCCGCTCATCCCGGTGCCGGCGCCGCGAGGAACCACAAAAACCCTGTGTTCATCGGCCAAACGCATAATGGCCGATACCTGAGCGGTGTTGCCGGGAAAAACCACGGCATCCGGAAGGTGGTGCCGATTCGTGGCATCGTAGGCATAGCAAAGGAGATCTTCTTGGGCCGTAACCACATGTTCCGGGCCGACAATGGCCTTCATTTTGGAAATGATGGACATCAAATTACACCCTTTCATGGGCGTTTCGTCAATAATCCTAATGCCAACCTTTAAAACGCTTTTTCTTGTTTCTCAAAAACCGTCCCCTTGAAGCTTGCCGCCTTGACCATCACAAACAACCCACCAACGCATGCGTCTTGAAAGCAAACAGCTGTCCAACAGGAAGAGGGATGTGAAATAAATGTGTTTCATCCGGTTAAAGCGTACTCCTCCAATCCTCCAAAAAGTCGGGTGTTTTGGTGTCAACCGGCAAACTGTCTGAGCAAATTAGAGCGCGTTGGGGCGGGCCCAATCCATGCGTACGGCAACAGGGTATACGGGTCGTTCTTGTCAGTCCTTTGATTTTACCGGCTTGGATCAGGTT
>CAYSGJ010000151.1:0-6924 GCA_964430705.1 uncultured Desulfobacterales bacterium
CGATTGGGTCTTTGTTGACGCCAAGGGCGGGCCGATTGACCTGAACAACTGGCGGCGGCGAGTGTTTAAGAAGGCCCTAGAAAAAGCCGAACTGCGCGGTGTGCGGATCCACGACATCAGGCACAGTTATGCCAGCATCCGTATCGCAAAGGGCGATAACATCCAGGACGTGTCCAAGCAACTCGGCCACCACAGCGTAAAACTGACCCTGGACGTGTACTCGCATTGGCTACCGGGCAAGAAAAAAGCTGAAGTGGACGCCCTGGACGACATGGACTCATCTGCACCCTATACGCACCCTGAGACGTCGGACCAGCAAAAAAGGGCTACCGGAAATTCGGTAACCCTTTGATTTTACTGGCGGGGACGACGAGACTCGAACTCGCGACCTCCGGCGTGACAGGCCGGCGTTCTAACCAAACTGAACTACGCCCCCAAAAAACGTATTCTTACATGCAAGCCTCTCGGCCCTTTTGCCGTCTTTGTCCCTTGATACCACAAATCAACTTGAAAATGGTGGGCAGGACAGGGCTTGAACCTGCGACATTCGGCTTGTAAGGCCGACGCTCTCCCAGCTGAGCTACCCGCCCTGATTATCTGATGATCATTGGTGGATCGCCCTGCCTTGTCGCAAAGCCGATTAGGGCATTGACAGAAACAAAACGAACGCGACACATCGCATGTAGATATCCAACTTGGGCTCCGGTGTCAAGAGAAATCAAGCCCCCTGTTAGTTGATCTGCAGCGGATCCATAACTCTTTCTTCTTTAGGAATCATCTCCGGGGAAAGTGCTTTTCCCTTCCTTTGCTTAAAAAGAGACTCCCCGGCAGGCATGATGATAGCCCGGGTCAACACCTCGTCCATATGACTGGCGACATGAACCTTGAACCGCTTCAGGATTTTTGCGGGAATATCCTTCAAATCCTTTTTGTTTTCTTCAGGGACGATGAGTTCCGATATCCCTCCACGATGGGCGGCAAGGATTTTTTCTTTCAGTCCGCCAATGGGCACGATTCTGCCTCGAAGGGTTATCTCCCCGGTCATGGCAAGATCGCGCCGAATCGGTTTCCTGATCAGGGCGGAGACAATAGACGTGGCCATGGTAATGCCTGCAGAAGGGCCGTCCTTCGGCGTCGCTCCTTCCGGAACATGGACATGAATATCAAGCTTTCTGTAGAAGTTCTTATCCAGCCCCATGTCCTCGGCCCGGGAGCGCACATAGCTCAAGGCAGCCTGAGACGACTCCTGCATGACATCTCCGAGTTTACCCGTCACCGTAAGTTTGCCCTTGCCCGGCAGCACAACGGTTTCAATGGACAAAAGCTCACCGCCCACCTGGGTCCATGCCATACCCGTTGCCAGACCGATTTCATCGTGCTGCTCTATCATGCCGTATCTGAATCGCGGTACTCCAAGATGTTTCGGGATACCGCGAGCCGTGACTTTGACAAACGTCTTGGCCTTTTCTTTGGTAATCTGCCGGGCCACCTTTCTACATACGGAAGCAATCTCGCGTTCCAGATTCCGAACACCGGCTTCACGGGTGTACCGCCGGATGATCATTTCCAGGGCATTCGGCATGATCTCGATGTTCTCTTCCGACAGTCCATTGGTTTTCGTCTGCTTGGGCACCAAGTAGCCCTGCGCGATCTGCAACTTTTCGTACTCGGTGTAACCGGGCAGTTGGATGATCTCCATGCGGTCCTGAAGTGGAGGGGGAATACCGTGGAGATTGTTCGCCGTGGTAATGAACAGGATCTCCGAAAGGTCATAATCCACATCAAGGTAATGGTCGCTAAACGCAAAATTCTGCTCAGGGTCCAAAACTTCCAGCAAAGCGGCCGAAGGATCACCCCGAAAGTCCATACTCATTTTATCCACTTCATCCAGACAAAAAACCGGATTCTGAACTTTCGCCTTCTTCAGGGACTGGATGACCTTGCCCGGCATGGCGCCGATGTACGTTCGTCTGTGACCCCGGATCTCGGCTTCGTCTCTGACGCCTCCGAGAGACAAGCGGATAAATTCGCGTCCCGTGGCCCTGGCTACGGATTTGGCCAAAGAGGTTTTTCCCACCCCCGGAGGACCCACAAGACACAGGATCGGGCCGCGGATTTTCTTGACCAGTTTTTGTACCGCCAAATATTCCAGGATCCGTTCTTTGGGTTTTTCCAGTCCGTAGTGATCTTCCTCGAGAATGGCCTCTGCCTTGTCGATATCCATGCGCAACTTGCTGCGAACGAACCATGGCAGGCTCAACAGCCATTCAATGTAGTTGCGAACCACGGTGCCTTCCGCCGACATTGGCGCCATGAGCTTCAGTTTCTTGAACTCCTGCGCTACTTTCGCAGTGGCCTCCTTGGACATGCGTTTTTTCTTGATGCGGTTTTCAAGCTCTTCCAGTTCGTTTTTGTAATCGTCCTTCGCCCCCATCTCTTTTTGGATGGCCCGCATCTGTTCGTTCAGATAGTAATCCCGCTGGGTCTTTTCCATCTGTTTCTTGACCCGGCCTTTTACACGCTGCTCCGTCTTGTAAATCTCAATTTCCGTCTGCATCAACTTATAAAGAACGTCCATCCGTTCCGCCGGAGAAACCGTTTCCAAAAGCTTCTGCTTGTCTTGAAGCTTGAAATTGAAATGGGCCGCTATGGTATCGGATAACTGGGACAAATCTTCGATGCCGGACACATTGCTGACCACATCCTTGGAGACATTCTTGTTAATCTTGGAGTACTCTTCAAAAGCCTGCAAGACCGTGCGGGTCATCGCCTCTTTTTCGATGTCGGTTACCTGAATTTCGGTCACGGGCTCGACCTCAGCCACAAAATAGTCTTCTTTGGGAATAAATCTGGTCATACGGCCGCGTCTTTTGCCTTCCACCAGGGCTTTGACTGTCCCATCAGGCAAGCGAAGCAATTGGAGCACCGTGCCGATGGTGCCCATTTCGAAAATGTCTTTCGCCTCCGGAACGTCTATTCCCGCATTCTTTTGGGTGGCCAGGAAAATGGTCTTGTCTAAATTCATGGCATTGGACAGGCCGTTGACTGATTTTGCGCGCCCGACAAAAAGGGGAACAACCATGTGAGGAAAAATGATCACATCCCGCAGGGGCAGAAAAGGCAACGCAAGTTTTTGTCCTGTATCATCCATCGTTTTTTTCCTTTTTAAAATGTTGAACATAGCTCCTGTCCATAGACTTACTCACGATCTCATATTTACGACAGGGCCCGCTCCTTGGACTGCTCAAAAAGCAAAATGGGCTCTTCGTTGTGTAAAACAACATCCTCGTTAATGACACACTCCTTTATCCCGGGCAGGGAGGGAATTTCGTACATAATCTCCAACATGCTTCCCTCCATGATCGCCCTTAGTCCTCGAGCGCCGGATTTTCTTTCCAGCGATTTTTTCGCCATGGCCCGAAGCGCACCATCCGTAAAACGAAGCGTGACATTCTCAAATTCCAGTAGCTTTTGGAATTGCTTAACCAAGGCATTCCTTGGCTCTGTGAGGATCTTGACAAGCGCCTCATCATTCAGTTCGCCCAGCGTGGCAATGACGGGAAGCCGTCCGACGAATTCCGGAATAAGGCCGAATTTAAGAAGATCCTCAGGCTGAATCATCCTGAGTGTCTCTCCAATATCCTTTTCTTTCCGGCTTTGGATGTCGGCACCAAAGCCCATGACCTTGCCGCCAAGCCTGCTTTCAATAATCTCCCTAAGCCCATTAAACGTCCCGCCACAGATAAAAAGAATATTCGAGGTATCCACCTTGACAAAATCCTGCTGGGGATGTTTTCGTCCACCCTTGGGCGGCACGCTGGCCAAGGTTCCTTCAATGATCTTGAGAAGGGCTTGTTGGACGCCCTCGCCGGAAACGTCGCGGGTAATCGAAGGGTTGTCCCCCTTTCGGGCGATCTTGTCTATCTCGTCAATATAGACGATCCCCCTGGAAGCCTTTTCGACGTCATAGTCCGCGTTCTGAAGGAGTGAGAGGATAATGTTCTCCACATCCTCACCCACATATCCCGCTTCTGTTAATGACGTGGCGTCGGCAATGGTAAAAGGAACGTTCAAGGACCGAGCCAAAGTCTGGGCCAACAAGGTCTTTCCACAACCCGTAGGCCCGATAAGAAGCACGTTGCTCTTTTGCAGCTCAACATCGTCGGCGTTGAGCGGTGCTTCAAGCCGCTTGTAGTGATTGTATACCGCCACAGACAGGATCTTCTTGGCTTGATCCTGTTCAACCACATATTGATCAAGACTTGTTTTAATCGCAGCCGGCGTGGAAAATTCACTTTTCCTGCGGGTCTGCGCTTCCTTTTCGTACTCTTCTTCGACAATCTCGTTGCAAAGCTCGATACACTCATCGCATATATACACCGCGGGGCCGGCAATGAGCTTTTTGACTTCCTCCTGGCTTTTGCCACAAAATGAACATCTTAAACCATTTCCGTCCCCACTTCTTCGTTTGGCCATGAGCTCCTCCGACTACAATGTCATGTTTATAGGTCCGCTTGTGGACGGAAAAATCCACCCATCCCTTACTGTATATAATAACAATAAGGTACTTTTTGAAAAATGCAATGCAAGAATTAAACCCATATCATCGCGCACGAAAAAAAAATCAAGCCTCTCGTTTCCTTGGTGGGATTCTTAAAGAATTCTAGAAGAAAATGGGGTATTAGTCAACAGGAACAAAAAAAGAAGCTGAATTGACAATATACAGGACAAATCGAAAAACAACCAAAGAACGGCATCATACCTTTTTGTCTTTCTTAACAGGCCCGGGCCCGGATTCGCGTTTTCGAATCACGTGATTCACAATGCCGTATTCTTTGGCCTCCTGGCCACTCATAAAAAAATCCCGGTCCGAGTCTTTTCTAATTCTCTCGATATCTTGATGCGTATGCATCGCGAGGATTTCGTTCAGTGTCTCCCGCATTTTCAAGATTTCCTTGGCCTGGATGGCCACGTCGGAAGCTTGGCCCTGAAAAGACCCCATCGGTTGGTGTATCAGGATCCGAGCATTGGGCAGCGCGTACCGCTTGCCTTCCGCACCGGCCGCCAAAAGGACTGCGCCCATACTGGCGGCTTGTCCCATGCAAAGGGTACAGATGTCCGGTTTAATGTACTGCATGGTATCGTATATGGCCAAACCCGCCGTCACCAGCCCTCCCGGAGAATTGATGTAGAAATTGATGTCTTTGTCCGGATCTTCTGATTCCAGGAACAGCAGTTGTGCAATAAGAAGATTGGCCAATTCATCGTTTACGGCGGCGCCGAGAAAAACGATTCGATCTTTCAAGAGTCTTGAATAAATATCGTAGGCTCGTTCGCCTCGACTACTCTGCTCAATAACCATGGGAATAAGCGGCATAGGGTAGCTCCTTAGCTCACAGGATGGCGGCGCTAGGTTTGTCTTTTTTCGCCTTGATCATCCTCGAAAATGCGTTTGGTATCCTCGACTTCGGTAATCTCAAATTTATCTATGATTCTATCAACAGCCACCTTTTCCAGGGCCTTTTGCCGAAACATTTGATAAGCATCGCGAGAGGTTTTATGGAAATTTTTAAACGTTTCAACCGGTTGCCTTACCGCTTCCGACAGCTCGGCGTAGGCTTTTTCAAGATCCTCCTCTGTCAAGGTAATGTTTTCCTGTTCTATGATCTTCTGAATGACCAAATACTCCCGCACTTTTCTTTCCGCCATAGAACGATATTTATCGATATCCTCATCAGCCTTTGCAGATTCACCCAGCATCTCGCTTTTCTGGATCTCGACCCTGCGTGCCTGCTCGACCAGCGCTTCCAACTCCGCTTGTACCAAGCTTTCAGGGAGTTCAACATCGATTTGCTCTACAAGCTTATCGAGAACATCCTTGCGTAATTGGCCTGTCGATGCAGCATTATATTTTTGTTCCAAATTCTCCTTAATAGCCTCCTTTAGCTCATCGAGCGTCTCATACTGCCCCAGATCTTTGGCAAATTCATCGTCGAGTTCCGGAAAAACCTCCTCTTTGATATCTTTGACCGTCACCTTAAAATCCACCGCTAGGCCAGCCAAGTCTTTGTTATAGTAGTCTTTGGGAAACGCAACCGATATTTCTTTGGTGCTGTCAACCCCCATTCCGACAATCTGGCTGCTGAAATCCTCCAATACTTGTCCCGAACCGATCTGCAACTGGAAATTCTCCGTCTTTCCGACTTCTGCAAAGGGTTTTCCGTCCCTGAAACCTTCGTAATCGATAATTACGATGTCATTGTCTTGAACTGGCCTTTCCTCGTCAACGGTCTTGAGTTGTGCTACACGCTTCTGAAGAGCCTTGAGCGTATGTTCGATTTCTTCTTCGCTAATGCTCCGAACCTTCCTCTCCCCCTTCAACCCCTGCAAAACCAGATCATCCATGGGTGGGACAACCTCAAACGTAATCGAGTATGTGAATGGTTTACCCTTTTCCAAGTCTGGAGAATCGATTGAGGGTTCTCCGACAGGCTTGAAATCCGTCTTTTCTAAAGCTTGCCCATAAGAATTCTGAATTAGCTTACCGGAAACTTCCGCCTGAATCTCTTTTTTAAACCGACTCTCCAAAAGAGACATAGGGACCTTCCCTGGACGAAAGCCTTTGATTTTCACATTTTGCTTCAAATCTTTATAGGCTGCGTTTAATTCCCGGTCAACATCCCCTTCGGGAATCTCTACGCGTATAGTCTTTTTGACAGCAGTAATCTCTTCGACATTGACTTTCATACAATCCCTTTCAATTGCCTTACAAGTGGTGCGAGAGGGGGGACTTGAACCCCCAAGGCGCGAAGCCGCTGGATCCTAAGTCCAGTGCGTTTGCCAATTTCGCCACTCTCGCACGTACAGTGTTGATTTTTCCCACAAAGCATAATAACTTTAAATAGTTTAGATTAAAAGATAACA
>CAYSGJ010000152.1:0-5200 GCA_964430705.1 uncultured Desulfobacterales bacterium
CTTTCAATAAATATTAACATAGACCTGTGACAGATCCGGTCATAAGCGAGCTGATATTCGGTTGGAGGACGTCTTTGGAAAACCAGGTTGGAGAGCTTAAGATCTTGCAGGACGTTATGGAATGTCCCCTGTTTTGCAACCTATCGTTTCAGATTGCAAAACGACACGACAGACATTTCAAACGACAAAAACCCGTTCAACCAATGAGGGGGTCTGCTCACCATTATTTTTCAAAACGCAAGAATCGCTCCATTAAGCGGCGGCCTTCGGGCAGATGGACAGATCGTCTTGCAGCGCTTTCTTCACTAAAACCCCCGGACACTTCCCGTGGGCCGGCAATGCCGGTGCCGGCCATGGCAAACGGCACGGGATCCGTTGTATGCGTTCTGAGCGCAAGGGGCGTATTGTGATCGGTAGCCACCATAATCCGGTATTCAGGAAACACCTTCAAGCCTTCTTTGACTTTACCCACAACCTTGGCGTCAAACGCTTCAATGGCAGCGATTTTTTCTTTCGTCAATCCGGCGTGACCTGCCTCGTCAGGCGCTTCCACATGGACGAAGACCAGGTCCGCGTCTTCCAGGACGGCCAAGGCATATCGCGCCTTGGCCTCGTAATCGGTGTCAAAATAACCCGTGGCGCCGGGTACACGCACTACCTTCAAACCGGCATACACGCCGATACCCATGAGAAGATCCACAGCGGAAATCATAGCGCCTTTGAGACCGGTCTTACTTTCAAAGCTGTCCAACTTCGGGGCGCAACCTTGTCCCCAGAACCACACATCGCCGGCCGGTCTTTTCCCCTGTTTCACACGGTCCTTATTGACAGGATGGTCTTTCAATACGGTTCGGGCGCGATCCATCAATCCGATCAACATACGCTGAGAAGACAGGCGGTCCAGGTAGGCTCCTACAGGCTGTCCAATAATGTCATGGGGAGGCGTTGTTTCAACTTCGTGGACCCCCTTTTTCCAAACCATCAGGTGGCGATAACCGACGCCGGGATAAAAACGGACCGTTTCGCTGCCAAGGACTTTATCGATGTCCTCAATGAGTTTTCGGGCTTCCTCGGAACCGATGTGCCCTGCGCTGTAATCCTCCATGACAAGTTCATCTTTTTCTCCCGACAGGGTCACCAGGTTGCACCGAAAAGCCACGTCATCGGGATCCAGGCGCACGCCGAGGCTGGCGGCCTCCAAAGGCGCGCGCCGCGTCTTGGTGATCTTTGGATCATAGCCCAGAAGGCTCAAGTTGGCAGTGTCGCTGCCTGTCTCGCATCCTTCCGGTATTGTCGTGACCAGGCCCATATCCCCGTGATCCGCAATCCAATCCATCTGCGGCGTATGGGCAACAGCCAGGGGGGTCTTGCCTCCCAACTCTTTGACCGGGTAGTCCCCCATGCCATCGCCTACCAAAAACGCAAATTTCATGCACCTAATTCCAATTTTCGATTCGGATCAGCACCGTCTTGTCTTTCACGATATCCAGATGGTCAATTTCAAAAAGAGCCTGTTTGACCCCCGCTTCCCTGGCCTCATGGGTTATCATCACAATGGGCACGGCGCCCACCTGGTCCCTGCCCTGTTGGTGGACCGATTGGATGCTGATTTGGTGTTCGCCCAGAATTCCGGCCACCTTGGAAAGCACGCCCGGTCTGTCTTCAGCCGAAAAGCGAAAATAGTACTGGGTTTCCAGTTCCTCGATCGATTTGATGCGCCTGGCCTTCAACGCGCCGGGTTGATGACCCACCGGAGGCACCCGGCCCACGCAACCGTGCAAGATATTTCTGGCGACCGCCACCACATCGCTGACAACCGCGCTGCCGGTGGGCATCATCCCTGCACCGGGACCGTAGAGCATGACATTGCCCACGGCGTCTCCCTGCACATAGAGGGCATTGTACGCCTCGTTGACGCCGGCCAGGAGACTGTCCTCCGGTATCAAGGTGGGATGGACCCGGGCCTCAATAGCTTCGCCGTCGTCTTTTGATATGGCCAGCAGTTTGATGCGATATCCAAAATCCTTGACAAATTGGATGTCCAAAGGCGTGATCTTGGAGATGCCTTCCGTATAAACCGCATCGAAGTCAATAGGCACACCATAGGCAATGGAAAGAAGAATGGTCAGTTTATGGGCGGCATCAATACCTTCCACATCAAAGGTTGGATCCAGCTCTGCATAGCCAAGAACTTGCGCTTCTTTCAACACGTCCGCAAACGGACTGCCTTGGTCGGTCATCTTGGTCAAAATGTAGTTTGCCGTGCCGTTCAGGATGCCGAACAAGCCCTGAATGCGATTGGCCACAAGCCCCTCTTTCATCGATCGGATCAGCGGAATTCCGCCTCCAACGCTGGCCTCAAATCCAACCTCTACACCCTTTTTCAAGGCAGCCGAAAAGATCTCGTCACCATGGGACGCAAGGAGCGCCTTGTTGGCCGTCACCACCTGCTTGCCCTGTTGGATGGCCCGAAGGATAAAGCCTTTTGCCGGCTCATAACCCCCGATAAGCTCCACAATGATGTCCACATCCGGGTCGTCGATGACCGCATCCGCATCGGTGGTTAGAACCCCTTGATCCAATGCAACGCCCCGATCCGTTTCGATGTCCAGATCGGCAACCCACTTGAGTTCCAATGGTATGCCCAGCCGAGACTCGATAACACCTTTATTTCCCGTCAGGATCTTGGCCGTACCGGAACCCACGGTTCCAAATCCCAGCAATCCGACGCAAATCCTATCCATTTTTCACCTCACAAAATTTTTCGAATCCCCCTGACAGCCTGATTCGTACGCATCTCGTTTTCAATAAGGGCAAACCGAACGAATTCATCACCATATTGACCAAAACCCAGGCCCGGAGATACGGCCACCTTGGCCTGGCGAATCAACATCTTTGCGAATTCCACGGAACCCATCTTCACATATCTATCCGGTATCTTCGCCCAGACAAACATGGTGCCTTTGGGACTTTTCACAGGCCAACCGGCCCGATTCAATCCTCTGATCAGGGTATCACGCCTTGTTTTGTAAATATCGACGGTCTTTTTCACACAATCCTGCGGTCCGTTCAAGGCGATAATCGCAGCAATCTGGATAGGCTGGAAAATACCATAGTCCAGGTAACTCTTGATGCGCCGCAGCGCCCCGACAATTTCCGGGTTGCCTACACAAAAGCCTACGCGCCATCCAGGCATATTGTAGCTTTTGGAAAGAGAGAAAAACTCGACCCCGACATCCTTGGCGCCCGGCGCCTGAAGAAAACTCGGGGCCTCGTATCCGTCAAACACCAAGTCTGCGTAAGCCAAATCATGAATGACAATCATACCGTTGTCTTTTGCGTAGTCGACAATCTTTTCAAAAAAGCCCAAATCAACGACTTCCGTGGTCGGATTGTGAGGAAAAGAAATGATGAGCACTTTCGGCCTCGGCCATGTTTGTCTGGTGGCGGTGACAAGGTTTTCAAAGAAGTCGTGGTCCGGGGCAAGGGGAATGCCCCGCACGTCGCCCCCGGCTATGATGGCCGAAAAGGGATGTATCGGATATGTGGGGTCAGGAGAAAACACCACGTCGCCCGGTCTGATGGTCACCAAAACAAGATGAGAGATCCCCTCTTTGGCTCCGATAGTGACAATGGCTTCTGTTTCCGGGTCAATGTGTACATCGTAACGCCGTCTGTACCAATCAGCGATGGCCATTCTGAGCTTGGTAATGCCCATAGAGGCGGAATACCGATGGTTGTAGCCCTTTCTCGATGCCTCGACCAGTTTGTCCACAATGTGGCTCGGGGTTGCCAAATCCGGATTCCCCATACCCAGATCCACAATATCTTCCCCCGCACGGCGGGCATCCATCTTGATCTTGTTGACCGTGGTAAAAACATACGGGGGAAGCCGATTCAGCCTTGAGAATTCCTGCATAGGACAGACCTCTTAAAAGAATTTTAATTTCCAGGTGTTTCAAAGGTTTATTATACTAGAGCAACGGCATTGTCAAAAAGATTTCTTTTGACTTTTCGGCCCAATTGCTTTAAAGAAAGCGTAAATCAGGGAGCAAGGAAATGAATACATCGTTGACGTACAGAGAAGCCGGCGTGGACATCGACAAGGCAAACCGCTTGGTAGAGCGGATTAGACAGATCACCAAGGAAGCCCCCCGTTCCGGGGTGATCGCGGGCATCGGAGGTTTCAGTGGGCTCTATTCTCTCGACGTGAGTCAGTATGAAGATCCCGTCCTGGTCACTTCCACCGACGGTGTGGGCACCAAGTTGAAAATCGCCTCCATGATGAACAAACACGACACCGTGGGCATAGACCTGGTAGCCATGTGCGTCAACGACATCGCGGTGCAGGGAGCCAAGCCTTTGTTTTTTCTGGACTACATGGCTATGGGCACCCTCAATCTCGAAACGGCCGAGGCCATCATCCAGGGCATTGTGGCCGGCTGTAAAATAGCGAAGTGCGCTCTCATCGGGGGCGAAACGGCGGAAATGCCGGGCACATATGCTGAAGACGACTATGACCTGGCCGGCTTTGTCGTGGGGATGGTGGACAACAGCAAGATTGTCGATGGATCCGAGATCGGCGTTGACCATAAACTGATCGGAATTGCTTCGAGCGGCCTGCACAGCAACGGATATTCTCTGGTTCGAAAAATCTGTTTTGATACGCTGAAACTCAAAGTGGAGGACAAGATCGACGACCTGGGCAGAACCATTGGTGAGGAACTCTTGGAACCCACAAAAATCTATTCAGAAATAGTCCGACACCTGTTGCGAGACTTTCCCATACATGGAATCGCTCACGTCACCGGCGGCGGCATCGTGGACAATTTGCCCCGCATCATTCCTTCTTCCTGCAAGGCGATTATCGAAGATGGCAGCTGGGAGATTCCTCCCATTTTTCATTTCCTCCAGCAGGCGGGAAAACTCTCTGCCCAGGAAATGCAAAGAACATTCAACAACGGCATCGGCATGATCCTCGTGGTACCTGCCGGCGCGGCAATAAGTATTGTAGAGTTTTTAAACGCAATGCAGGAAAAGGCTTATATCATCGGAGACATTGAAGCCATCAAACCGGGCGACAAGCAGGTGGTCTGGGCATAGAACGCAGCAAAACCACCTTACATCGTTTCAGCAATTCCTTTAACTCACCCTGAGCCAACAACCCACGATTTATGCCGCTCAGGGAGAGTTAAAGGAA
>CAYSGJ010000153.1:0-6151 GCA_964430705.1 uncultured Desulfobacterales bacterium
CACGGAGTTAGCCGGTGCTTCCTTCAGTGGTACCGTCAGTGCAAGATGGTATTAGCATCAAGCATGTTCTTCCCACTTGACAGAGCTTTACGACCCGAAGGCCTTCATCACTCACGCGGCGTTGCTGCGTCAGGGTTTCCCCCATTGCGCAAGATTCCTCACTGCTGCCTCCCGTAGGAGTCTGGACCGTGTCTCAGTTCCAGTGTGGCTGGTCATCCTCTCAGACCAGCTAGCCATCGAAGCCTTGGTGGGCCGTTACCCCACCAACAAGCTAATGGCACGCGGGCTCATCTCCAAACAGAAGCTTACATGTAGAGGCCTCCTTTGATCCGAAGCGCCGAAGTGCTTTGGATGTTATCCGGTATTAGCGTCACTTTCGTAACGTTATCCCAGATTCAGAGGCAGATTACCCACGCGTTACTCACCCGTTCGCCACTTTACTCTCTTCTGCGAACAAAAGATTTCCCGTACGACTTGCATGTGTTAGGCACGCCGCCAGCGTTAATTCTGAGCCAGGATCAAACTCTCCAATTGAACTGTAAATCTTCGGAGAGCCTTCACATCACGGACTCACTGTTTAGTTTTCAAAGATCAAAGCGATTTGACAAAAAAGCGATTATTTCTTCTCTGTTTCGTCAAAGCCTTCCTCAATTGTGGAAGTCCTTCTTATTATACCCGCCACCAGGCTTTGTCAACACCTTTTTTCATCTTTTTTTAAAAAACTCATCCTTCTTTTATTTTTATTCTATGGTAATGTTTTTTGCCGGCCCGCAGGACGATCTCATTTCCATTGATATCTGCTGGAGTAACCATCACATCAAACGCCTGGACTCGCTTTCCGTTTATATAGCCCCCCCCCTGCTCGATAAGTCTTCTGGCCGCCCCTCTCGAATCCGCAAGGCCGACGGTATGAAACAACTTGAAAGCGGGAACGCCCTCGTCAAAAACGCCTCTTTCGAAATAAGAATCCGGCGCCGTGCTCGCCCCATCGCCTTGCCCGGAAACGTCATCGCCACCTTCGGATCCGGTCGGCGCCTCCGCTTTGCCCGCCACACGGTGCAATGCGCTGGAAGGAAGAATCTCATTTGAAACAGCACGATTCCCGAAATTGGCCGCAGACTCGCAATAGGCATGGTAAGCCTCGGCTTCACCATGAGCAACCCTTGTCGCCTCGAAGGCCAAAACAGCCTTTGCACCGTTCAAGGCAGCGCCGAGCATCTCGTCCACGCTTTGGATCTCAGCCATCGGCAAGAACGTGAAAAGCGCCAAAAAGCGGACCACATCCCTGTCGTCGGTATTGATCCAGAACTGATAATATTCATAGGGGGTTGTTCTTTTTGGATCCAACCATACCGCCCCTTTTGCTGTTTTTCCCATCTTCGCCCCAGAGCTCGTAGTAATCAACGGAAAGGTCACACCGAACGCCCTTTCCTTCTCAATGCGTCGGATAAGGTCGATGCCGGCCACGATATTGCCCCACTGGTCGGATCCACCCATTTGCATGACGCATTGCTCAGCTCTAAAAAGATGCAAGAAATCATAGGCTTGCAACAGGGCATAGTTAAATTCAATAAAGCTCAGGCCGGTTTCAAGCCGAAGGCGACACGATTCGCTCGCCAGCATACGGTTCACACTGAAGTGCCGGCCGATGTCGCGCAGAAAAGAGATATATTCGAGTTTTGCAAGCCACTGCGCATTGTTCAATAACAAGGCCTGGTTGTTATCGAAATGAACGAACCGGCTCAACTGTTTTTTTAACCCGGCGGTATTCCGGTTCACCTCTTCGAGGGTCAACATCTGTCGCATTTCGGTTTTTCCACTCGGGTCTCCCACCAAAGCGGTGGCCCCGCCCACCAGGGCAATGGCTTTGTGCCCTTGTCGCTGCAAATGCGCCAGGGACATGATTGGAACGAGGCTGCCCACATGAAGGCTCGAAGCAGTGGGATCAAAACCGACGTAACCTACCACACGATGTTGAAGAAGGTCCCGGATAGCTTCGTCGTCTGTGGTCTTTTCTATAAAACCACGCTGCTGAAGTACATCAAATAGGTTTTCCAAAACGCCGACCTTTCTCAATGCGTGATGCCGTCTATTTAGCCAACCCCACTGCGCGGGTTTCTCGAATCACCGTCACCTTGATCTGACCCGGATAGGATAAAGACTCCTCGATCTTTTTCGCCACATCCCGCGCCAACAGGACGGCTTCACCATCCGAGACCTTTTCACTCTCCACAATGATCCGCAACTCCCGCCCGGCTTGAATGGCATAAGACTTGTCAATGCCGGAAAACGATGATGCAATCTTTTCTAACTCTTCAAGACGCCTAACATAACTTTCCAGGGTTTCCCGGCGGGCCCCGGGCCTTGCCCCCGACAGGGTGTCAGCCGCCTGCAACAAAACCGCCAGTACGGAATTCGGGGGCACATCCTCGTGATGCGCCGAAATGGCATGTACCACACGGGGGGGTTCCCCATACTTTTTGGCCAGCTTTGCCCCAATGAGTGCATGAGGGCCTTCGACTTCATGATCAACGGCTTTGCCGATATCATGGAGAAGCCCGACTCGCTTTGCTTGCTTCACGTTAAGTCCGAGTTCCGCGGCCATGATTCCACACAAAAAGCTGACTTCGATGGCGTGCTGCAATACATTCTGTCCGTAACTGGTGCGGAATTTCAGTTTTCCGATATGCTGGACCAACTCCGGATGAATGCCATGGACACCGGCATCAAACGCGGCCTGTTCCCCGGCTTCGCGGATATCCACATCCATCTGCTCGGAAACCTTTTTAACCGTTTCTTCAATTCTGGCAGGATGAATACGACCATCCGTAATCAAACGCTCCAAAGAAAGTCGCGCAACCTCGCGTCTGACACAGTTGAACCCCGAAAGAATCACAGCCTCGGGGGTATCGTCGATAATTAAATCCACACCCGTAGCAGCCTCAAGCGCTCTGATATTTCGCCCTTCACGGCCGATAATGCGTCCCTTCATGTCATCGCTCGGCAGGTTGACCACAGACACGGTCTTCTCGGCAACATAATCTCCAGCATAACGCTGAATAGCAGTAGCCATGATTTTTTTGGCTTTTCGATCCGCCTGTTCCTTGGTCTCGTTTTCTATGCGTTTAATGAGCTTTGCGGCTTCGAAACGAGCCTCCCCCTCCATGGCCTTGATCAGCAGGTTTTTGGCTTCTTCAGCCGTAAACCCGGAAATCTTTTCCAATTGTGCTTTCTGTTCTTCAATTAAGCCCTTATACCTGGCTTCCTCGGCTTGCAGGGCGTTTTCCCGACTGGACAGATCCGTTTCTTTTTTTGTGATCGCCCCGTCACGACGCTCCAGCAGTTCCAAACGCCCCTCAAGGTTCTCCTCTTTTTGCGTAAGACGTTTTTCTCTTTTTTTAAACCGGTTCCGTTTGTCTTTGGTCTCCCGTTCGAATTCCAGCTTCATCTGGTAGAGCTGATCTTTGGCATGAAGCTTGGCTTCCTTGAGAATCGTCTTTGCTTCTTGTTCAGCTTTCTCCCGTATACTGACGGCCTCTAGTTCTGCCGCCGCTATCTTGCCGGCAGTAGCCCTGCTGCGAACCCAGTAGGCTATCACAACACCTGCCGAAAAAACCAAGATGCTGATGACTATAACTGAAGTTATTTCCATACAGGTATCCCCCGATTCCTAGAAAATTTCGAATTTCTGCAAAGCATGAATTCGTTGAAGGCTCACGGGCGAGAGTTGTACGAAGAAGTAAGGCTCTACGGAAAGGACCATCGTGGATCAGCCAAGATCGAAGCCGGTCTGTCTTTTAAATATGATGCGAATTTCCGGAATTCCGAAATCTAATCACCGTGATACCCGGATCTTCACATTGTTCCTGGTCGTGCATTACCATCCGGGAACTCGGATCGTCCCCATCCGCTGTCGACCAACTGCAAACCGAATACGCTCCCTCGTGTATATCCAACCATAAATGGCCTTGTTCCGTTCATCGCTATCTCGTTACACTATATAAAAAAGGGTTGCCCCCGCCACGGTGCCGTGTCAGCAGGTTCTCCTGAACCTGGTTGCACAGGTGGGTACCTTGTTGCCTCTTCAGGCTTTTCTGTGTTTCACAGAACATGCACACCAAGACAAGAGAAGGTTCCCGTTTTGTAGGTGTTGGCTCAGATAAAATACCACCGAACACGTACACGGCAGGGGCTTCGCCCGCGCTTCCTAAATCATTCGCCGTCACGGCGACCAATTCTCACACTATTGCCAAACCTTATACAGCATACAGCGCCCGAGGAAAAACCCCGGTCTTTTCCAAAGCCGGACAAGTCACCGGCTTGCCGCTCTGTCTCCAGGACCAAAAACACTAAAGCAAGCCACATAGAAGACCAAGTCGTCACTAACGTCGTTCGTTTTCCTCTATGTAGTTGATTAAAGCCTCGCAGCGGTTCTCAATCTTGGTCAAAAGTTGTTCACAGCCGCGCCGCGCCTCAAAATAGTCGTTTGCGATATTTAACGCGGCCAAGATCACGGTGTCCAGTTTTCCCGGCACCTCCCCCGACGCATGGGCCTTTGCTACTTCACTGGCTACGTGGGCGGTGATCTGCTCCACATGAGATACTTGTGCGTCGGTTTTGAATGAATAAGCCCGATCAAAAAGCTTTATGCTAATAATTCGATCCACAGAAACTCAGATCCGCCATCGATTGGACCCTGTCAGGCCAAGTGCCAAGAAAACCTAGTTCGATTCAAGAATGCGATCCAGCCTTCCGACCAAGTCATCCATTTTTGACCGGATCAGAGATTTTTCTTCCAGATAATTTTTTTCTGTTACATCCTTTGCATTCAACGACTCTTGAAGATCGGCCACCCTGGTTTCCAAACCGGATTTTGCGTTCTGCAGTTCGTTGCACTTCTGAACGAGTTGTTCCACCTTTTCTTCCAACACCTTGAACTGATCCGGAATGCTGTCGAGGTTCACATCGAACTCCTGATATTCCTTTTTTTTCATTGATTTAATGATTTATATTTGCAAGCCTTCCGATAAAAGTCAAGAGGATTCTCCCTGATTCAGCGCCTGTAGAATCTGCCGGGGATTCGAAGCAGGGGGCCCGTCGTCGCATTGAATACTGCAAGCGCGCACCAACAAAGAAGATTCGGTAAAATTAGAAACAATCTCCGTGCTTCAAAGTGCTAAGGATTACCTTTTTTCCGGGCGGCGGAATAGGGATTCTTTGCCTGTCTTGCCTTGGATGATCAGCTTTTCCACTGTCGCCAAATCCTCCAAGGTATTTACCCCCAAGACTTCGAAAGGATTGTCCGCCGCCACAACAGTCGCCCAAACGCCTTCTTGGTGAGATCGGGCCACGACATCCGTCAGATAGAACTCGCCCTGAGCGTTATCACTTGTCAATTCGGGGAGACATTTTCTTAGAAAACCCGTGTCAATACAATAGGCTCCGGTATTCACCATGGTGATTTTTTTTTCCTGTTCGGAAGCGTCCGCTTCTTCAACGATGCCCACCACATTGCCCTCGGAATTCAACACAATGCGTCCATATCCAGAGGGATTCTCCAGCACTGTAGTCAGCACCGTCAAAGGCCTCGATCGGGCCTTGTGGGTCATCAAAAGCCGATCAAGTGTTGTCGGCCTGATCAGCGGGGTATCGCCACAAAGGATGACCACATGGGTCATTTGCTTTGGCAGTACCGGCAGCGCGGTCAATACGGCATGGCCGGTTCCAAGCTGTTCTTCCTGCAAAGCGAAATAAAGGTTGCCGTAAGGCGCCAGCGCGTCCCGAACCGCCGCTGCTTGGTGACCGATGACCACGACCACATCATCGATTACAGACAGCGCTGTTTCGACAACATACCGAATCATGGGGATGCCCGCAATCGCATGAAGCACCTTGGCCCGTTCCGACTTCATGCGTGTCCCCTTGCCGGCGGCAAGAATTATGGCTGCACCTTTGTTCATGGACAACCCCTGTCCCCCCCCCCAAAAAAAAAGGGCAGGTCAATCGACACGCCCCTTTGTTTCTCTCGAATTGTTAAAAAACCCTAGCCGGTCCGCGTCTGAGCGGCCCGGAGTCTGGCCATAGCTCGTTGCAGAGCGGCTTGCGCCCTTACAAAATCGAAATCCTCTCGTCTGCTGGCTGCCGCCAGTCG
>CAYSGJ010000154.1:0-11641 GCA_964430705.1 uncultured Desulfobacterales bacterium
GTCAACAGCCGGCTATTTTGGTATCAACAGGCAAAAACTCGCTCATAAGTGCGCGTAGGGGCGAACCTGATCCAAGCCGGTACAATCAAAGGACTGACAAGAACGACCCGTTTACCCTGTTGCCGTACGCATTGATTGGGCCCGTCCCAACGCGCTCTAATTCGCTCAGACAGTTTGCCGGTTGACACCAAAACACCCGACTTCGTGGAGGATTGAAGGAGTACGCTTTAACCGGATGAAACTTTTTATTTATGTCTGCAGAATTTCCCGAATGCTCTTGGAAAGCTGTCCAATATGGAAGGGTTTCTGAATGAACCCATTACATCCCCGACCCAACATTTCCTTGGCCTGTCCTTCCACACTGTATCCGCTTGAAACCAGTACTTTGATTTTTGGATTGATGTGTTTCATTTTCTCGTACACGTCGCTGCCGTTCATTTCCGGCATGATCACATCGAGTATGAGCAAGTCGATGTCGTTTTTCTGGGTTTCGTATATGTTGACTGCTTCTTTGCCGTTGGCGGCGGTCAAGACCTCATATCCCATGGCTTCCAAGAGCTGCCGCCCCACTTCAAGAATCATCCTTTCATCGTCGACAAGAAGAATAGTCTCGCTGCCGGTGGCCACTTTTTCTTGCGGCTTGTCGGTATGTTGGTCAAAAGGTTTTTTGCTTGCCGGCAGATAGATCTTGAAGGTGGTTCCCATCCCCTCCTTGGAGTCCACTTCAATATAACCGCCATGGCTTTTGATTATTCCATAGGCGGATGCCAGACCCAGGCCTGTTCCTCGTCCCATTTCCTTGGTTGTAAAAAACGGTTCGAAGATCCGCGCTTTGGTTTTTTCATCCATGCCCGTTCCTGTATCGCTTACGGTCAAGAGTACATAATTGCCCGGTTCGGGCTTGTAAAGATCGGTCTGCAACTCTTTGTGTGTCGTATTCTTCGTTTCCAAGCTCAGCCGGCCGCCGTTTTCCATGGCGCCGGCGGCATTGAGAAAAAGATTCAACAAAACTTGTTCGATCTGGCCTTCATCGACTTCAGTTGCATGCAGATCATCGAACAATTTTACATGAATGGCGATGTCTTTCTTGGTTCTACCGAATGTTTCCGCGGTCTCTCGTACCAGGCGGTTCAGGTCGACCGGCTTAACCTCGTATTTTCCTTTTCTGGCATATCCCAACAGTTGCCTGGTAAGCTTGGCGCCGCTTTCCACATGTTTTTCTATGCTCTTGAGCTTATCGTGGTGTGGGTGGTCGGGATCCATGTTGAAAAGAAGCAAAGAAACGGTGCCCTGAATGGCCATGAGGAGATTGTTGAAATCGTGTGCAATGCCGCCGGCCAGGGTGCCTATGGCCTCCATTTTTTGCGCTTGCCGGAGTTGCGCTTCCATGCGTTTTTGTTTCGTGATGTCGTTGAGCACGACGATGGTCTTGTTCTCATCGTCCCGGATCGGTGACACATCAATGGTAATCTGTTTCCCGTTTAGTTGCATGCAGGGGCCAGGCGAATCAGGACCAGGCGACGCGTGCATCCGGGCCAGGGTGTCGACCATTTCACGGGCTTTTTGTCCAAAGAGATCGGAGAAGCGTTCGCCCAGAAGCCTTTCTTCCGGAATATTCAATAAGGACAGGGCACTCGGATTGGCATAGATCACCCTTGACTCGTGATTCAGTTCGAGGATTCCCTCCGACATGCTCATCATAATCACTTCCAGGTGTCTTTTGACAGAGAGCAGTTCTTTGGTCACCTCACGAAAATCGATATCCTCCAGGCCCGAAATCGTCTCCGGTGGAACCTGTTGTGGATGGGGTCCATTTTTTTCGAGCGCTTCAAGTACCTGTTTTGCCATCTGGGGGAATGGTCCTTTGGCGATACAGGCATTTGCTCCAAAATCGACGACGTTGGGCATCTGCTCGGCCGTCACTGCGGAAAGGATAATCAGGTGGGTATGCTCCATGTTGGGCCTGCCACGAATCAACTGGCACAGCTTGTCTCCACCGATATTGGGCATGATCAGATCTATGAAAGCGACATCCGGCGTGTAGTCGTCGAGAAGCCTCAAGGCCTCAAGGCCGTTTTGTGCGGTCTTCACGCGGTGTCCCCTTTTGGTGAGTAGCTGGGTCATGAACTTCAAAATGACAGGATGGTTATCTGCCACCAAAACTTTTTTCCGAATCATCATCGGCACGGCACTCTCCTATGGCTCCATTTTTTTCGTCATTTTTTGCTTGATACAGGATTGTCTTCGGCTATGAGTACCGGGAAAGTATCGTCGAATTGGCCCGACCCTCTACGTTGGATGGCTTCAGCCGAGGTAAAATCGGACTCTATTGCGGGTTCGGCCTTCATGGTTTTAGCGTGGTTCATGGCTGCCACTTTTTTGGAGTGCTTCAGAGATCACGTTCAATGTCTTTTTGATTGCACCGGCGTCTTCAAGGCTTCCATCCAGAATGTTTTCTCTGGCATTCATTTCGATTTTTTTTGCCAGCATCTGCGTATCTTCAAAGCCAAGACTGCCGGCTGCACCTTTGATCGAGTGAGCCGCCTCTACCACCTCCCGTGCCTTTCTTGAACACAGGGCTGATTCCATTTTGGCCAGATCGGAGGAGGTGGCTTCCACAAAAATCTCTAAAATTTCACAGAACTCCCCGAAATCCAATCCTAGGTTTGTTGCCATATTTTTGATGTTCATGGTCCACTTTTCCTGCAACAATTTCTGGAAAGGCCGCGGAAAGGATGCCGCTATGGGTCCAATGACACCGGGGCCTGTCCGTATGGTTGCCGGGCAATCCCGTCATTGCGGCGGTGCCCTGACCAACCCGACGGAAACGCAAAGGTTCTTGGGTCGGCCCAAAAACGGATCATCGAACTATGTTGAAGAATCCACGACATTCCTTAGGGTGGAAGCGTTACTTCCGGGCAACTCCTCGGGTACGGGAAGGCCGTAAAAGGTCAAAATGCGAACCGCTTCTTCCCCGGGGATCTTCAGGTTGTGGCCCAGATGAAAGGCCCTGACTTCACCCCTCTTAATCCAGTTCCTGATGGTTTGTCGTGTTACTCCCAACAGGGTTCCCAATTCGTGGGTGGAAAGGTGCTTGTGCTCTATCTGTTTCATAGACCGTCTATTTTCCCACCATTGTTTTGGTATGCTGGGACGTATCATTTTTGGTGCCGTGACGTGCCTTTTTGTTGGGCCGCACTTAGATTCGAAACGGCCGGCCGACCCGGCAATCGTCGACTCGAACCAGTGGCGGTTTTTCAGACTTTCCCATTTTCTGCAATAGAAGTGCCAAGCGACAAACATGCGCCGGCGGACTTGACCTTTCCACACGCCAACGGTCGAGCTTGGGTGGTTTCTTGGAGGAAGCGACACGTCAATTTTGTTCATCAGGCCGTTACACAGGGAAACGCCATCAAAAATATCCGGGGATTTGCAATGACCGTGCGAATGCCGCGTGATGCATAAAAACAAGTGTTTTCCGTCAATGATTTGACAAAACCATTTTTCCAAGACGACATATTTTTGACATCATGACGCCTAACGCACAGGCTGACAAACGGCTACGGATCCGTCCCTGAAATCGAAAAAAACCGCGTAGGCCGGGTGATTTTTTGAAAAAAAAGACCCTGTCAGGGTTTTCCCTGACAGGGTCAAGCGGAGGTGTGAAGGAAGGAAAGGAGGAGTAACTTCAACCTCTGGTGTAATAAGGAAGCAAAACACATGCCACAACGGTGGCTGTTCCCGGTGACTCGTTCGGGGCTTCGGGTTTTACCGAATCTTGTTCCAAAAGCCGGTATAACCATGGAAACTTCTTGACTTTCTTAGGAGATAATCGATAATTAAACAAAATATGCTTGCTAATCGCCGTGGTGGCCCGTGACACGCGGTTTGAGCCCCCAGGCCATAGGCATTTTGCGTGTAAAGGTTCTGTCCTGTCTACAATATAATGAAGGAGTCCCATGTTCGTAGTTGGTTATTTTCTCCAAGCCCTTGGCACGGTGGCGGACTATGCTCTGCTTTTTTTTATGTGGATCGTCATTGCCCGCGCCATCCTTTCTTGGGTAAGTCCGGATCCATACAATCCCATTGTCCGCTTTATTCACAACGTGACGGAACCGGTATTGTACCCTGTTCGACGACGCCTGCCCCTTGGCTTCAGCGGGATTGATTTTTCTCCGATAATCGTGTTGCTTGCCATCATTTTCTTGCGTGCTTTCCTCGTGAACAGTTTGTTGCGGATGGCTGCAAGTTTCATGTAGATTGTTTCGGCGGCATGGAATTTGAAGGCCTCATGTCGGGATGGGAAAAAGCGCCATTCGACGTCGTGATTTTCCCATGCATGTCGTTTTAAAAAAATGCGTCCTTTGGACGTAGACCTTTACCGGCATTTAAGATCCAAAGGGAGACCCCCATGGCGAAGATTGATGCTTTTTTTAAGCTCATGCACGAGCAGGGAGCTTCTGACCTACACGTTGTAGCCGGCCAACCTCCGATGTTGCGCATTGTAGGCGACATCGAACGGGTCAAATATCAGACATTTGACAATGACAACCTTAAGGCTATGCTTTATGAAATCGCCCCTGAAGACAAAATCAAGGTTTTTGAAGAGACAGGGGATGTGGATTTCGGGTATGAGATTCCCGGCACTGCAAGGTATCGGGCCAATTTTTTTATGCAAAAAAATGGCATTGGCGCTGTGTTTCGGGAGATCCCCGATACCATCATGACGGCGGAACAGCTCGGACTGCCCTCGGTAGTGTCGAAGCTTGCATCGCTTCCCCGGGGCCTTGTTTTGGTGACGGGCCCCACAGGAAGCGGCAAATCCACCACCTTGGCTGCGATCATTGACCAGGCGAACAAGGGGAGAAAAGACCACATCATTACCGTTGAGGATCCTATTGAGTTTGTTCACAACAGCCAGGGATGCGTGGTGAACCAGCGCGAAGTGGGTATCCATACCAAGTCTTTTTCTGCGGCGTTGCGAGGCGCGCTTCGGGAAGATCCCGACATCATCCTGGTGGGGGAGATGAGAGATTTGGAGACTACGTCTTTGGCTATCGAGGCTGCTTCCACCGGACATCTGGTTTTTGCAACGTTGCATACCACAAGCGCCGTCAGCACTGTTGATCGCATTGTGGAAATTTTTCCGGCAAGTCAACAGGCACAAATCCGATCAACCTTGGCAGATGGTCTACGGGCTGTTCTGGCCCAGGTTCTTTTTAAACGTATTGACAGAAGGGGGCGCTGTGTTGCCCTTGAGATACTGATTGCCACCCCGGCGGTGCGCAACCTGGTGCGTGAGCAAAAGACCCACCAGATTCCCTCTATGATCCAGACAGGTAAAAAGTATGGCATGCAGTTGCTGGACGACGCCATCATGAACCTGTACAAAAAGGGCTGGATCAGTGCCGATGAGGCCTATGCCAAGGCCAATGACAAGGCGCAATTCCGTCCGCTGCTCAAATCGCCGCCAACCGATTTTACTGAAGCTTAACGGGGAGCGTGAGTTGCCATGAGAAAACAGGAAATCGATTACATCATGACTCGGATGCTGGATTCTCACAGCAACGTCTCTGATTTAAATGTGACGGTGGGGAAGCCTTTTCAGGTGGAAAGCGATGGCTTGCTGCATCCGGTGGACCTGGAACCGCCCTTTCGCCATTTGACTGCTTTTCAAAGCGAGGTTTTTGCTCTGAACCTCATCAATCGGGATCGTCGCTTGACCGAGGCGCTGTTGAATGAGGGATCCTGCGACCTGTCGTATCAACTTCCCGGCAAGGCACGATTCCGGGTGGACGTGTTTTCCCAGAAAAGCAACTATTCGGTGGTGTTGCGAAAGCTGGAAACCAAGATTCCCACCTGTAAGGAATTAGGCCTGCCTGACGCGTTTTTTGAAATGGCTGAAGAGAAAAACGGTATCATCCTGGCTACCGGCGCTACAGGCATGGGAAAGTCAACTTCTCTTGCCGCGCTGCTGAATGAATTGAACGAAAAAAAATCGGTCCACATACTCACCCTGGAAGATCCTATTGAATACGAGCATCCTCATAAGAAAGCTACTTTTAATCAGCGTGAGATGGGCACCAATTTCGACACGTTTGCCAATGGGCTTCGTGCTGCTTTGCGTCAAGCTCCCAAGGTCATTATGGTAGGTGAAATGCGGGATCGAGAAAGTATAGAGATCGGGTTGAACGCAGGCGAGACAGGTCATCTGGTGTTGACAACGTTGCATACGGTGGATGCCGGTCAAACGATCAATCGGATACTGGGTATGTTTAAGAGCGAAGAGGAAAACCAGATCCGAATCCGACTGGCCGACACCCTTCGATGGATCGTTTCCCAGCGGCTTCTTCCGAAAGTCGGGGGGGGGCGTGTCGCTGCGTTTGAAGTCATGAAAACCAACCTCCGGGTAAGGGACTCCATTCTTCATGGCGAGTCGGAGGGCAAGACTTTCTATGACATTATTGAAGCTGGGGCCCCTTTCGGCATGATCACTTTTGACAAGTCCATAATCAGGCTCTATGAGCAAGGGCTCATTTCCGAAGAAACGGCCATGGCGCACGCCTCGCGCAAACCGGTGGTAGGCCGGGGCATCGATACGATCAAGAGTGGGCGGGGTGAAAAGACTACCGATATTGAGGATCTGGAGGTAGATCTGGATTATGACCTAAAGGGAAAAAGAGGAGCCGGATGACCGTCATGGAAGTCGTGTGCCGCACATGTAAAAGCAAATTCAATATTTCCGATGAAAAGTTGTCTCCAGGACAAAAGGTGACGGTTAAGTGTTTAAAATGTGAAGGTAAGATCGAGATCTGCGCCGGCAAGGACGGGCCGGTCCATGGAAAACAAGACGATTTGGAAAAAGTCGTCGACGAAGCGGCGGCCGGGGCCTATGATCCCCTGGAAAGACCTTTTGAATATCTGGACGAGGGGATTCAAACAGCCTTGCTATGTGAACATGACTTGGCCGTCAGACAGAAGATGCGCAGCCTTCTGGAAAAGATGGACTACCACGTCGTAGAAGCTGCTTCCGCCCGGAATGCTTTGAAATACATGCGGTTTCACCTTTACGATTTGGTTATTGTGAACGAAGCGTTTGAGGCGACTGACGCAGATTCCAACCAGGTTCTTCAATATCTGTCATCTTTGCCCATGAGTATTCGGCGCAACATGTTCGTGGTCTTGCTGGGCAAAAGATTCAGAACCATGGACAATATGCCGGCGTTCAACAAAAGCGTCAATCTCGCGGTCAACTTGAAAGATGTGGATGACATGGAGAAGATACTCAAAGGAGCGCTCAAAGAACATGCCTTGTTCTATGAGATCTTCATGGAATCCTTGAAAAAGACCGGCCGGGCATAACCATCATTCGCAATGTCCAATCCCCGTTGCCGTTAGATGCGGTTAAGGTCGGTCGGGTTTTTCATCACGTTGTTCGTGCAAGTTTAGTCATGTCCGAAGTAGAAACCTTCGATAAGCGTGTATGGATTTGTTGCCGGAACCGTCTGCCGGACGGGCTGCAGCCTTAGACCAAAAAAAGTTCCGTGCCGGGACGTGTGTTAGGCCTTTTCTCGGGGCCCGGTGGGTTGTTCATCCTGATCCGCGTCCATGATCTCGTCATCATTCCAGCCCACCAACGGTGTCCGGCCGTTGGCCTTTTGTTTATATTCCAGTTCAAGCTGAGACTGGATGTTTTGCTTATATTCCAGTTTCATCCGGTATTTGTCGATTTCCACTTGACTTTCCATGCCCTTTTTTGCCAGGAGGAATTTCAAGTAAATGATCCATAGTAAAAGGCCAAAGGCCGCAACGCCGATCAGGAATAACACCCACTTGAAGCGGATGACCGTATCAACTCCCACCTCGCCGAGATACATCATCAGGTTGGGCAAAATCCAATAGGAAATCACCACGAGAAAAACCACGGAGGCGATGACAAAGATGTTGAACTTTTGCACGCCCCCAATGATTTTTTCCAGGCGGGATTCATAACGGGGTTTTGTATGGCCCTCCTTTTTGTCGTCTTTTCCTTCTTCACTGTAGAAAACAGCCAAATATGCTTTGAGCAGAAAGACAAAACAAAGAACCAATCCCAGGGGGATGCCCACGGCAGCAACAAACCAGGCCCTGAAAGGAAAAGCGATATCTTCTTTTACGAGTCGTCTTTCAAAGTCCCTCACGGGCCCGTGGGTTTGCTCGAAATGATATTTGCTGAAATCATTGAGATTGCGACCGTCGGTTTCATAGACCATGTTTCCCTTGGCGTCTATGAACTGCAACTTGTAATGTTCTCCGGACCGAACAGCCGCGATGGCAAAGATGGCCAGTTCCAGCAACAGGAGTATGATGCCGATGGCAATAAAAACGGTTCTGTTTCCTTTAATCACCGACAAGGGACTTTGCTCCCCAGACATGTTAGGACCCTTCCTTAATCAGCAACCTCGGGCAGAGAGGCTGTGTCGAAATATCCGTTCCGGTTCGTGTAAACGTGCGAAGGCGTTTATCTCATCCTCAGCAAATAAACACATGGTATATAGGTTGAAATATACCATCATGAACGACAACGAATCGGGATATGACCCGTGTATCAAAAAACAGGACTGAAAAAACCCTGTTTTTAGTCCGGTCCTTTTTATCACAGGCATCCCGGAAGATTCAAGTCGGAAAAAGAATCAATGCAGAAACAATAGGTTGTGGAATATGGACAAGAGGGGTTGATAAATGGGACCGCTTGTACTATCCATACAACGTGGTTTTAAGAAATCCAATGAGCGGATGATGTTCTACAAGGACTCTTCATGCGGGTTGCCTTGGGTTTTATGAAGATGGAGTTTCTGCGACATGGTTGACCGTACCAACGATCCTCTCGGATGTTTTGGAGATTTAGAAAAAGTTTTCCCCCTGGCTGAAAATGGATTTCGGACTTCTCCCGCCGAATGCATGAAATGTTCTATGGTCAAGCCGTGTATCCAGGCGGCCATGCGAGGCTTGGATGGACTCAAAGAAAAGGAAAAACGCATTGATCGGGCATATGAATGTGGTCTTATCGGCACCTTGGAGCGCTGGTCCCAAAAAAAACTTATCCGGAGAAAAATCCAACGCCAGGAGAAGCTGCAAAAAGACACCCGCAATACCAGGACCCCGATAAGCGGCGGCGCCGGCAGAAACGAAAACCCTGATGGGCTCTAGTGAAGCTCAGCCGCAAGGCGAAACGGGGATCCCGGTGCTTTAACAAAACCCCCCCAAAAAAAAACGGTTTTCGAACCATTAAGGAACCATTAAGAAGGACCGTTGCGGTTGTTGCGCTCTTATGGGGCGTTACTATGCGCTACCCCGTACCAGGTGGTAGTCTATCAACACCGGAAATGGAACCTTGATGTTGGTGTTTCGGCAATATCTTTCACACAATGCGGGGACTGTGATGCCCATTGCTTTCATTTTGATCACGTCAATGCGCCACCAGCCATCCTTAAACGATAGAAACTGCCTGTACTCGGATGGTTTCATCTGAAACAGTTCTTGGTATTGGGCGTCCGCATCGGAAAGGGAATATTGTCCGAACGCATTCACATGGTAAACTCTCTTAGCGCATCCTGCCGATAATAATAAGGTTCCCATCAATACCGCAGTCGCGACCCAAAAAAAACCTTTTGTCATTCTCCCGTCCTCCTTCACCAATTTAGCCCAAGCCAGGCGTACGGCCTGCAAGCTTGACAAACGAATCAGCCCGTTATGTCGTCTCCTTGACGCTGGAATCGTTTATGGTGTCGAGAACAAAACCCATGCCAACTCTATCGGAATTATGAATATACAATAAATACAAAGCTTTATTAGCATGACCTCTTTGTCTTACGCATTGCATGGAGAGTAATAAAGGCCTACATTGTGAACATGGATGCCACTTGTTGGCATTGATTTTCCACCTAAAAGGCAATGCATGCATCGAGGACCTGGACTTTTAAGGATTCTTGGAGGCAATTACAGCGCAGGCAAATCGGAATGTTACGCCCAAAGGGAAGAGGCCGTATGCGCCCTTGTGCGCAAGCTCCCCGCGCAGCGGCAGGCGGCCGGTGCTACCCTCTTTTGAAATCCTCTTTGCGCAGATCCAACCGCTTCATTTTGTTGTACAACCCTCTCGGGTGAATGCCGGCAATTTGGGCCGCCCGGCCGACACGGCCCCCCGTTTTTTTGAGTGCCAATTCAAGATATCGCCGTTCAACCTGATTCAGCACATCTTTTTGTATTTGCTGCAGCGGTTTGTCCAGCCATTCCGCATCGGCAAGGTCTTTTAATGGAAGCATCGATCCTGCAACGGATCCGTCCTGTTGAAACATGGTGGGAAGATCATCGATGCCCAGCTCGTCGGTTTTGCACAACAATATGGCCCGCTCGATGACATTCATCAGTTCGCGAATATTCCCGGGCCATCCATATTGCATCAGTGCCAGGAGTGATTCGTCTGAGACGCCGTTTACCTCACGGCCGATTTTGTGCCGGAACAGGGCCAAAAACCTTCGAGCCATGGCCGGGATATCCTCCTTTCGATCCCGTAACGGGGGGATTTTCAGCGTCAACACGCTCAGGCGAAAATACAGGTCTTGTCGGAATCCTTTCTGCGCGATTTCTTCTTCCAGGTTGCGGCTTGTTGCGGCAATCACGCGAACATCCACCCAGATGGTGTTTTCTCCACCGATAGGGCGGACTTCATAATTTTGCAACACCTGCAGGAGCTTGGTTTGCATATAAACGGGCATTTCACCAATTTCGTCCAAAAAGATGGTTCCGCCGTGGGCAAGCTCAAAAGCGCCCCGGCGACATCGAACAGCGCCGGTAAACGCACCTTGCTCGTGTCCGAACAACTCGCTTTCCAGGAGCTGTTCGGGCATAGCGGCCGTATTGACTGAAATAAACGGGCCGGCAGAGCGAGGGCTTTCAGCGTGAATCGCCTTGGCCAGGTGCTCCTTGCCGACCCCTGTTTCTCCCAGCAGCAGTATGGGAGAATCGCTTGCAATAACCTGTTGAACTTCCTCCATAAAGATTTGCATGGCCTGGCTCTCCGACACAAAGTCGGAGATTTTCGGTTCTGTAAATCCCCTGCGAATCATTCGCCTCTTTTGGATGAACTGGCGGCGAGATTCCAAGGTGGTTTCGATGGCCTCGGACAAGCTTTTTCTGGAAACGCCGGCGTACAAAACGACATCCGCCCCGGCCGCAGCCAACAGGGCGTGCTGTTCCGAAGAATCCGTGTCATGAATAACAACCGTTGTAGGGCTTTCGGGCAATTGATTCAAAATTGTAATGCCGACGTCCGTAGGGCGAGGAATTAGGGATTCTCCAACAACAATAACATCGCAACCGCTACGTAGCAGCTTCTGCCAAGCTGTTCGCTCTCGGCCGAACGATTCCAATCGGATATCCGGATCTGAGAGCTTTTGCGCCAGATATTTTTGAATGTTACGGTCTTTGACGGCCAGGCCGACGCGGATCAGCATTCCGACCTCCTAATTTAGGCAAAAAAATACCGTTTTTGCCCATCAATTTTGGTTCATCCGGTTAAAGCATACTTGAGGGATAGCCGTGTGTGTCAACAGCCGGCTATTTTGGTATCAACAGGCAAAAACGCGCTCATAAGTGCGCGTAG
>CAYSGJ010000155.1:0-22409 GCA_964430705.1 uncultured Desulfobacterales bacterium
GACAGAGGATCTCTTGTAGAACAGTTGGTTAGGGTGATAAAGGGAACCGGGGATTTTTAAACGATGTTGCCCGCCCGGTCCCGTGTTTTCACAAAATCAGTAGAAAACCGTCCGTGTGCGATGGTACGGTTTTGCCCTGTAGGTGTCTTGCTGGCCAAGGTTCCAGAGCATCCAATCGAGTTGCGACGCCGTCACAGACTTGTCTTTTTCCTGCATTGCCTGTCGAATCAACTCCACCGCCCAAATCGTGTTTGCCCGTATTTCCACCTCTTCGGTAGATCCCGCCTTGATAAGTGCTTGTCGATCCACCTTTTCTGCCAGGCTTTCGGCGTATATCAAAATCCCCAGATGACGCAACACCTGGGGCAGCTTGTAATCGGCAAAAGCCGTAAGCCGTCGGATGTCTTTGAATCGTCCCCAACCCCGGCCTTCAAATGCGCCGTACAGATCAGCGGCAAAAATCTGGGCACGCTTGTAAAAGAACACGTCACGGCCCTCGTAATAAGCCTTATCTTGAAATGATGTCGCCTTTTCCGCCAACAAGCGGGCCAGCATGACCGCCGATCCGGCGGCGGCCTTCACAAGATCCACGGCCCTGCCGGAATACTCGTCCAGCAAGACCCGCCCGAGCTCCCTGAGCGCGTCAACCCGTTCGTCCAAAAGGGGCAATGTCCCGGATCCGGCTAAAAGATTGCTCAGTGCCTCTGCAGTCATGTCACGTAAAAATGAAGCCTCTGTCATGGGCGTGCCGGACTCCAGAGCCAACTTCAAAGCGGACGCCAGACCGTAATAACCCGATACCATCTTCGATGCATACGGCCTTTCCCATCGCAACGCGCCGGCAGGCGCCCAGAAACAGAAGTTTAGGGTATCCAGCACCAACAGATACGACACGGTTTGCTCCGGATCGCCGCGGTAATGGTGATGACGGTCCCAAGGCGGAACCTCCGCACCATGGGTCAGTATGGTTTCTGCAAAATGGGCCAAGGCCTTTGTGTCAATGTGAACATGACGGCTCTGAGTCATCACATATTTTGTCGAATCAAGGACTTCTTTCATTTCCCTGCCGCCTCATCCGGGTTTACGGTGTATCCTCAAATCCATTGCCCAACGTCTACCGCAAAAGAGAATTTGGAGTCTTTGGTCGTTTCAGAACCCCATGCGCTTCCAAAATTGCCGAGCCCCAACACCAAGGGACAATGCAAACGCGGACATCTTCTATCACACATCGATAAAAAAAGGGAATGGATGGAAACTCCGGGAACCGTTGACTTGACATCGCAGGATTGTTAGATGTAATGCCATGTTTTTTCGAAAGCCAAAAAATGACATGGACGCCATTGTAGGGCACTTCGCTTCCCTTGGAATGAACAAAGACGGCAAAAGTCTTTTCCTGGACAGCGAAGTAATATCCAGAGACCTCGTCCTTGAATTTATCCGGGCATGTGACATGACCGAAGGCGCCTTCAGGTTTTCTGAAGACGTTTTGCGCTTTACCAACGCCTATAACGCCCTCGCCGTTCTCTTGAATCTTAAGGATACGTTGTTGGAAGAGCACATTCTGGCCAGGCTGAAGGACCCGACTCTTTTTCTGGGTCTCTACAAAGTGCCCCTCGATACTTCCGGGGAAACCATCGACGATATTGTGGAAAGAGGTTTCATGCTGTTTCTGGACAATGTAGCGCTATCGGAAAGACTTATTGCGATCGGGGCAAACGAGATTCTGGCCTCCAGGTTCATGAACCTGCTTTCCAGCGGCAGGATCGGAAAGGAAGACGATACAAAGATTTGGTTGGCATTCTCTCTCGGAATCTACAACCATTTACAGGTACTTCGCCGGGCAGTGGCCAAATCAAAGAAAAGGTTGGGGCTTAAGTAGTCCGGCATGCACGGGAAAGATCCGCTCTTTTAAACGAATCCAGTCTCTCGTTCCTGTCTTACCTAGTTCGGATGATGTTCAACAGGGTGGGATTCACCGTGTCGCACGCTCCGGACCAAAGAAACGCCTGTTCCCTGCAATCGGCTGGAACAATGGGAGCAGGTCCAGTACTGCCACTGATTTTCCAGGGCATGATCCACACAGCAATCGTAGTGGGGACATTCGTAGTTTCTCTGGCCGACTTTGTAAACAGGATTGGGCTTACATTCCATCACGGGTCCGCCTTGTACGTTTTTTATTATCATCGGCAAATTCTTGAAAAAATAAAGCAAAAGTCAACCAATTGACACCACAGACCCCTGTCGGATCGGGCTGCCGCTCTCCGCTCACCGCCCTTCTGCCAAAAAAGCAGTAATAACAAGAAATTGCCGACAAGTTTCTCGCACCCCGCCCACGGCATGATTTGTGCTAAGAAACAAGGACGGTTCCGTTTTTACGTCACCGTGTCTTATTTGGACCTTTTGAGTTACCGTAAAGAAAGGGGTCGTCATGTATGCCAAGGGTTGTAAACCCGTAACCCATCTTCCAGCCACGGACGAAGCAAGACTTCATGTCCTGTTTCTGTGCGCCGTGCGCACTATTGTGGAAAAACACGGTGGAACGATGGAAACCGATCCTGAAACATGCGACGCTCAAATCCATATTCCAAAGGGCAGCGAAACCTTGTGTTTTGACGAACTGGAAAAGCTTTTTCCCGTTGAGGAACACACCTGGTTCCAGCAGGAAAGCGTGTAGTCCCTTTTCTAAATCATCAAATCAATAGATGCTGACCGGGAGACACAATTCATGAAGGAAAACAGAGAGGGCTTGTTGGCCAACGCATCTTTTGGGAGTCCCTGCCGGGAGAACAGGTTCTCCGAAGAAGCTTCAAACATATGTGTCATGCCGGCCCGACCCGACACCGAGACGCAACAGGCAAAGGCAACGGCAAAAAAACTTAAGATTCCTTTTGTCGATCCATTATCGGCATCGATCGAACCCGCAGCCCTGGCACTTTTGGACAGAGATGTTGCCGAACGCCGTCAGGTTGTTCCCATTCGGCTGGTAAACGATATTCTTCTGGTAGCCATGGCCTCTCCTGAAGAACAAATTGCCGTTAGAAGCCTGGAACTCCTGACGGGCCACAAAATTCGCGCTGCGGCAGCACCCCGCAGCTCCATTTCCCCCGCTCTGAACGCCGCCTACCGGAAATGGGCAAACAATGGAGGCGCAACGAGCCAAGCCACCGCACCAAGGGAAAACGAAGAAGAAAGGAAACGGGCTTTTAACATCGCCGTCATCTCCAACAAGGGCGGGGTTGGAAAAACCCACTTTTCCATTAACCTGGCCTGCGTGCTGGCCGACGCGGGTGCAAAGGTCCTGCTGATCGATGCGGATCTCGGCAATGCGGACATATCGAACAAGCTGGGAATATTCCCTGAAAACCATTTGTTGGCCTTTTTGCAGAAAAGCCAGAGCATGGAAAATCTGGTAACGAACACGGATTTTGGCTTTGATCTTATCTGCGGGACCTATGGCGAGTTTAAGCTGGCCAATCTGTGCTACGCCCAGAAGATCAAGTTCATCAAACACTTCAAAAGAGTCGCTGAGAACTATGACTATGCTGTTCTGGATCTGGGGGCCGGCATCAATCGAACCGTGCTCGATTTCGCTCTTGGTGCCGATCGAACCGTCATTGTAACGACTCCGCAGGACCTGATCAGCGGGTATGCCTGTGCCAAGGCGAGTTTTTTCCGTTTCAAGGAGCTGGAGGAAAACCTGGAAACCAGGCTTTCGGACTACCAGCCCCGATTGACCTTTGCCCCCAGTATGGTACTCAATCAGGTCACCGACATGGCCCAGGGGGCGAAACTGTTTCGAACCATTTACAAGACAGCCGACGAAAACATCAATATCAACGAAGGCAGATTCACCATGAAGCCCGAGTATCTTGGAGCCATACCGTATGACAAGGAAAGCCTTCGCAACACAGAGGAAAAAAAGAAACCGTTGCTGGTCCGATTCCCCTACATCAAAGCCTCACAGTGCATCAAGCACATGTCCGCAAAATTCCGCAGTCCCGACAATCCCTACAACCCGAACGTAAAATTCAAACATTCCTTCAGGCGGTTCATGGCCATACTTTCTCAGAAGAAATAACCGATACTCAGTCCAGTTCAAACGTTTCCCGCCAATCCGACGTCTCCCGCCATCGGGGCTGTTTTTTCTTATTTAAAAGACAGTTCTCCATAACCAGATAATCCATCTCGGTTCGCATGAAACACCGGTAGGCATCTTCAGGGGTACACACGATCGGCTCACCCCTGACGTTAAAAGAGGTATTCACAATGACCGGACATCCGGTCTTTTCGTAAAAGCGTTTGATCATGGCATGGTAGCGCGGATTCGTTTCTGCATGCACCGTTTGCACCCTTGCACTATGATCCACGTGGGTGACGGCGGGGACCCGGGAGCGTTGCATCTTTAGCTTTTCGATCCCTTCCAGGGCACACGCGCCTTCCGGAGCTTCCAGCCGTTTGTCCTCTTTGACCGCAGCCACCAGCAGCATATAGGGAGAAGACATCTTGTCTTTTCCTTGGGGCGTCAACTCGAACCATTCGTCCGCCTGTTCTCCCAATACCGAAGGGGCGAACGGCCGAAAGCTTTCCCGAAACTTGATTTTAAGGTTCATCGTAGACTGCATCCGGGGTGACCGTGCATCCCCCACAATACTTCGAGAACCCAAGGCCCTCGGGCCAAACTCCATGGGCCCGCTGAACCACCCAATGACCTTTTCTTGGGCGACAAGATCGGCCACGGTTTCCGCCAGTGCGTCATCGGAAAGTTTTTTGTAGGGAATGCGTCGGTCGTCCAGAAAGGCCCTGATATGAACATCATCATAGCTGGGTCCCCAGTAAGAACCCTTTTGGAAATCGTTTATGTCGTCAGCCCTTCGGTCATTGTCCAGATACTGGTACCAGACGAAAAGGGCGGCGCCGAGCGCCCCGCCGGCATCTCCGGCGGCCGGTTGAATCCATATCTTGTCGAAAGGCGCCTCGCGGAGAATACGACCGTTGGCCACACAGTTCAGCGCCACACCGCCGCCCAGGCACAGATGCCGCTCACCTGTCGTCTTTTGGACATGCCGTGCTGATCTCAACACGATTTCTTCCGTGACGACCTGTATCGATCGGGCGATATCCATTTCCCGCTTAGTCAGTGGAGATTCCGGTTTCCGGGGAGCCCCCCCGAACAGCTTGTGAAACCGCCCATTGGTCATGGTAAGACCGGCACAGTAGTTAAAATAGGCCATGTTCAGTTTATATGACCCATCTTCTTTTAGGTCGATAAGGTTCTCCAAGATGACATCCACGTACTTGGGCTCCCCATAGGGAGCAAGCCCCATGACTTTGTATTCTCCGGAATTCACCTTGAAACCGGTATAATAGGTAAAAGCCGAGTAGAGCAGGCCCAAAGAATGGGGAAAGTGGATCTCGTAATCAATGTGCAGGTGGTTGTCCTTGGCCGTGCCGAAACTCGTGGTGGTCCATTCGCCCACGCCATCCAGGGTGAGGAAGGCGGCCCGGCGAAACGGTGACGGGAAGAAGGCGCTGGCTGCATGGGATTCGTGGTGTTCGGGGAAAATGATGAGGCCGTCAAAGCCGATTTGTTTTCTGATGAGATCCCGAATCCACAGCTTTTGCTTGATCCACAAAGGCATGGCCTTGAGAAAGGACCGCAGTCCCAGGGGGGCATAGGCCACATAGGTCTCCAGAAGTCTTTCGAATTTGATGAACGGCTTGTCATAGAATGCCACATAATCCAGGTGGCCGGCCGTTATATCGCCTTGATCCAAACACGCCTTGATCGCGGATTCCGGAAAACGGTGGTCATGTTTTTTCCGGGTGAATCGCTCTTCTTGAACAGCAACGACAACCTTTCCGTCTCGCACCAGACAAGCCGCACTGTCATGATAATACGCTGAAATGCCGAGAATGTTCATGCTCTGTTCACGCCCTGTTCATTCGATTCTTTTTTCCATGTCGCCGTGAGGCCTGAAAGCACTGCCTGAAAATTCTTCGAACACCCCAGCAACATGTTATCTTACTGAAAGTACGATCAAAATATCCCACACGCGTCGGTCTTTGTCAACCGCTCCCCAAAACCCCCACAAGATACAATTGCAGCCGCACAAACGACCCGTATACAAGCATGACTGTCCATGTCATGGCTCCAACCCCTTCCCGTCATTTCTAGCACATCGCCGACCACCGGCCGGGCCGGCGTTCTGTCCATGGGATCCATGGAAACGCAACGTCTTCTAAATTACAGGAATCCGTAACAAAAACGATAAAAATAAGAATGATAATAGGCATCAAGGTTTGTGATAGCACAAAGACAATCCGAGAAGATCTCACGGGACCTCAAGGAAAGCGTGAGATGGAATCATCAAAAACAAGGAGGGTATTTATGCAGGAAGCAAAAGAACCTTGGCATGTTTTGACCATGATCTGCCCCGAATGCGGCGACGAATTCCAGCCAAGGGTCCTGTCGCAACGCATCAGGCTGTGTCCCACATGCGAAAGGAAAGGCACAGGGCCGGCAACCATTGTGAACATTGTTTCAGGTGCCGTGCTGAACAGTTGTTCGGTCGGCCATATCTAGGAATTCGTGGGAACCTGATGGGAACCCAATGGACCCGATACGTCAGCGAGAGAAAAAACAGTCTGAAACTTCTCTTTTAAAAGGGTCCTGATGTTTAACCTCGAATGCTCTCAGCAAGGAGAAGACACAATGAGCACTTGTTACATGACCGGCAACCCCCGGGAAAAAATGTGGCAACAAGATAACGGCTGCGATGTCGAAAAATGGCAACGCTGGGACGAGGACCTGGTCACGGAATTTGCTCTGTGGATGACTCGTCTCACCAAGACCGGTTTTGTAATGGCGGCCGGAGTTCTTGTTTGTTTCTTGGCAGGCTGGTTCTAAAATAACCCGTCGAAAGTCACAGCAAAACGGCCCTTCCCCTATTTCATTTCTTTGTCCTTGCCCACGGCCTCGTTTGCAGACTTTGCCCCCGCCTGTGTCGCAACAAAAACAGGGCCTCCACTATTCTTTATAACATTTCACAGAGGAGTTCATCATGTCGCCAAGACCTGCCTCTAACAAAACAAAGTGTCCGATGTGTTCGCAACCAAAGAGAAATCCGTTTTGTAGGAGGTACCCATTTTGTCTGAACCAGGCGGCCACGCTCGACTTGCAGAACATTGATTGTTCGCGATGCCGTCTTCGGAATGACCATTCAGGACGACAAGAAACAGAACATTATCTCTCCTGCTATCTTCAACTGCTCAAGGTCATCGTCCAAGGAGACAAATGGATGGAACCGTCGTACCACATCTACACCGAAATGGGTCCCTTTGAGCGAGACCTTGGAAGACAATCTTAACTGGTAGCAAACGCGTGTTCGATTCCGAACAGCCCGGGCAGTGCTCGCAGAACCCATTATGCAGATGGGGCATGCCAACAACGAATACTCTGTTTGATGAATATGGCCTTACGGTTGGTACGGCAGGAAATGGTTTGGACCTAAATCGGTAGAAAACCGTTTTTGTTTTTTTTCAGAACCTCCACGGTAGCCCTACAGGCCAGGATGGGAACAAAGAGATGAACGCTGGCCTCTTTTTCAAGCCGTTTTCTTTGCTTGTCATACATTGTCCTGACCATGGTCTCGTTATTCTCCCCGAAAAGCCCGATCAACTGCCTGACGCTGTTTTCGTGCGCAGCGCTGTTTTCAGAACCTTTCATTACCGGTATCATCCTCTTAAAGTATAAACAGATATCTTACCAGAAAACGATCTTTCCAAATTGTCGCGGTTCAACGTCCTCCACTCCGGCTGGCCGTCACGGTGAGTGCCATGTCTATTAGAACAATTATCTGCCCGAATCAAGGAAGGAATGGCTATCACGCGGAATTGTAACACAATTGTCACATATAGCGACCAAGCCGATCGACATGTGTCCCTGAGGCGATGGCATGGCAATCTTATTGTCCTGACTCTTTTAACGCTCTCGTATGATGGTCTTTGGTTTCGCTAAGATGCCTTTCGAGGTGTTGCCACGGGCCGGGCACGCAAACCATTGGGCTGAAAACCGCCTTGTTCTCGGTAAATCGCCCAGGTCTTGTCAAAAGCCCGGTCAAAGGACCGCGCTTCCATATAGGCCCTCGCCCGCTTTCCCATTCTCTTGAGGCGGTCCGGATTCAAGAGCAGTTCTTTCACGGCCCCAAAAAGGGCCTCCTCATCGTTTGCCTGAACCACCAGTCCGGTCTTTCCCGGTATGATGTTTTCTTGAGGGCCGCCCGAGTCCGTCACGATGACCGGCACCCCGGACGCCTGTGCCTCCAGGACCACGTTGCCGAATGTGTCCGTAGCGCTGGGGAACACAAAGAGATCGCAGGCGGCATAAAGGGCGGCCAACGCATCGCCTTCTTGATAGCCTGTGAACACGGCGGGGGTATGGGCCAGTGCCTTTTTCATGTCTTGCAGGTATGGGCCGTCACCCACGACCACGAGGGATGCGTCAAAAAACGGCCGAACCCGTTCCTTGAACACCCGGGCCAGCAAGGAAAGGTTCTTTTCCTTGGACACCCGCCCCACATAGAGCAATCGGGGTCTGCCCTCCAAACGGTACTGTGCGGCGACCGAGGATTGGCTTTTTGACGGATGGAACCTTTCCGTGTTGATTCCCCGGGGAAACTGTCGGATCTTTGCCGCAGAGATTCCCTTGGCCTTTAGCTCGTCGCCGGTGCTATTTGAGGGAACAAAGACAAGATCCATTTGTTCGTAGTACCAGAGGATGAATTTCCACATCAGCTCTTCGATGGCGCCGTCCTCGGTAAGGCAGCGGACATATTGGGGCAACGAGGTGTGATAGGTCCCGTTGATGGGAAGTTTCAGAATGCGGGCAATGGCCAGCGCCGCCAGACCGATGGGGCCCGGGGTGGCCGAATGAATGTGGGTGAATTGGTTCTCGTAACAAAAGTTGAGCATCTCCAAAAACGGCGGGTAATAGAGCTTCAACTCGTGATATTCGGGAAGCCCTGTAACCCCGACGGGTCGAAAATTCTTCACCCCGTTGCGGTGGCTCCGATGGTCCAGATCACACGTGATGACCGTGAGGTGTTTTCCCATCCGGCCGGCCGCTTGAACCTGTTGCTGCAGCGTCAATGCCACCCCGTTGACCTCATAGAATGTGTCCGTGAAGTGGGCCACCCGCACAGCGCGGCGACTGTCTTTTGAAGGCAACCCCCTCGGAACGAATTTCTCTTCGATCTGGCAGGTGATGTGCCTGTCTTTGGTAAACAGGGAAAAGGCCACGAAGTAGGGCGCCAGCACAGAATACAAGGCCCCGGCAGAGCCGACGGCATGAAACATGTTCAGCAGGTTCACCCCGGACAGATGGTCCAACAGGTAATTGCCGAAATGGACCAGCACCCCATTGGATACCTTGTTGACGAACTCGTACCATTTTCGCTCGATGTCGCCTGTGCGATGGGTGCCGTTTCCATTCTTAATGATGGAGAGCAGTTCCGGATCCTTGTGGATGAGTTTATGGAACTCGGCTTTAACCAACTGCTGAAAAGTGCTTCCCTCATCCGTTGTGTGCCGTTTTCTGTAGTCCCAGATATAGTAGATCTTTGCCAGCACACCGGTATCGTTTTGCCGACTGCCGCCAAGAAAGCGATCCACGAACCTGAGGAAGATATCCTTGTTGACGTGACGATCGAGTTTGAAGCGCTCCTTGTAAAACTGGTAGGCAATTCCGTACAGGTTTTGGGCAAGGGTCTGCGGCGTGGCCCCTTGTCCCTGCGCCACGGCTTTGCCTGCCTCGATGTTTTTCAAGAACCCATCCACACCAACGGCCCCATCCACCTTGGTGTGCCGTCTTGCGATGTGCAACGAGCTGTGGTCATCAGATCCCCCGATGACATGTTTGACCCACGGGTCTGAAAACCGGGGCTCAATACCATGTTCATCAGATAATCGCTCCAGTATCGCCGGCGTCAGCCTTGATACAATCGACACGAGCAGTTGGTTCTGCAATTCATCCCGGGCACCGTTGAGTTCGAGGGTTTTGAACAGCAACAGGCTTTTTTCGAAGTGCGCCACCGTCAGTCGGCCGTTGATGGCATACAGGGGATGGGCCAGGGCATGAACAATGCCTTCTCCTTGCAAATAAGCCACCAGGTCACAGATGTTTTCGCGAGCATCCTGGATATCCTGGTGTTGCTTTTCGTCGATGTGATAGACGAGCACGTGGGCCTTGCACCGGTCTTCCGGAAAATAGGTGGTCACTTCCTCACTCACAAAGGTGTCAGGCAAATGGGCCAGTTCCAGTGCACCGGTGATCGTATTGTGGTCGGTGATGGTGACAAGGGCCATGCCTTTTTTCTTGGCGATACGGTAGACGTCCATGGGCTCTGTGAAACTTTCCGGGCAGTTAAGCTTCTGAAGAATCCATTGGGAGGGCCTTTTGGAATACTTGGAGTGGACGTGCAAATCGGCTTTCATACCTGCTCCTTTTCGCTTTTTGTGACAAACCACCTCATTTTCCTATTATTTTTTACAGTTTAGCGGGGTCTGTTCACAAGTCTGTGCCAATTTTGCCAAGATAGCGGCACAGGGAAAAGGGCGAGGGGCATGGGGCGAAGGGCACGGGGCAAAGGGCGTGGGGCAGTGAGCGACGTTCACTGTTTACTATTTACTGTTCACTATTATCGTTCACGACATGACCGCAGCAATGTCTTCTTTGTCCGGAATGGTGTGGTCCCATACGCGTTGCACAGCACCGTTTCGGACAAACAACACACGGCGGGTGGTAATCTTAAAGCTTCATGCAAAACCGAGATTGGCGAACAGAGGCCGATACAGGCCGTCACACAATTGTCACACAATTGTCACGCGGAAATGTTGTTCGGTATTCTAAAAAAATGATATAGAATACAATTTATAATTAGAAGTGTTGTCAACACATGGTTTCTTGAACCGATTAAGCGGGCCAATTCCCCTTAAGGTACTGCAGGGTCTTTAGAAGTTTGTCGAATAGGATGCCGCAAGTATTTGTTCAAACCCATTTTGCCGTGCTGGAGATATGATTTGGGGTCCAAGGAGTCAAAAATCGAGGAAACCCTTTCCCTAAAAGATCTGCCTCAATTTTTCAGGGACTTTGCCGTGAGGGTGGAAAATGCTCTGCGTGAAACCGATGAAAGCCGGGAAGATGATTTGGCCGATTTCAGCAAGATCAGGATCAGAATCAAAAGGGTTGGGACACATGTGGACGTGAGGGTTAAGGTCAAACGGGAGAGCCCTGATAATAGGACACCGACGGGCCCGATTTCAAAATCGCCTGGGGCAGGAAAAGTCTCGTACAAAAAATTGAAAAAGCGGATGGATAGAACTTTCGAATCCTTTTCTCACAATTTCGAAAGCGGCCTGATACCGGCTGCAGCGACCCTGGAGAGTTTTCAACATGATGCCCGGCAGATGGTTACTTACGCGGACAAGGGGCAGCCTTACTATGAGGAATTCACAAAGGCCTGCACCGACTTCCTGGATGCTTGGGAAAAAGGCGATGTCTCGGCTGCTCAGGGTTATTACGCACGACTGGACGATCTGAAAAAGGCGTGTCACGATCGGTTCAAATAGGTAGAATACGGTGGGATTGATCAAATCAGAGAAGACAATAGGCCCTTTGTCGTTGGTACCCGACGACTTGTCTGAAGAGATCACGGAAGACGACAGGGAGCGTTTTTTTCAAGTCGTTTCGACAGAGCTGGGCCCCCATCAAATCAAGAGAATTGTGTCGCCCCCCAAGTCGTATCCAAAGGAAAAGTCCGTTCTGGCGGTACATTGGCATCCCGAATTCGTTTCTTTGGATATCATTTCCCGGCGCATTGATGCCCTGTTCCCCAATAGAAAAGAAGAGCTCATCATCCCCACTCAGCACAACACCCTAATGAGCTATCGGGGATATGCCGGCGTAGAAGTGGACTGCTATTCCAGAGGATTCAACCAGAAGGTCCAGCTTTTGTTTCACTTTGAAGAATCGCGGGTCAAGGAAGCACCCGTATTTCACTCCATTTTAAACCACACATTCAAGTATCGATCATCCCAGCTTTTCGATTTCATCTATGCCATTACAAGGCCCAAAGAGGAGTGGATTAACATGGCCGCCCGGGACACCGGTGCGGATGGTGCGGTTGTTCGGTTCGCGCAAATAAACGTGTGCAAAATTGAAAAACTTCTTGAGGCGCACGGAAATGAGATTCCCGTTGTTTCGATCAAAAATAAACTCCTTCGCAACTTTTTTGACACACTCAGAGAGTCATATGGAGACGGCTTCATCGACCGTGTTCAGACCTATCTCCGGGCGGTAAAAATGATTGTAAAAGCCCATTTTCCACTCAAGTATTTCTACCGCACCTCAGATGTCATTGCCGAGGCTCGGACCCTTGGCGGGGGCATTGTGGTCCCTCATCCGGAACAGTTCTGGCCCATTTTATTGGCGGACTACGAGATTGACGGCTACGAGATCTGGAACCCCGAGTCCCGCAGATACACGGAGTTTTTGATTTCCGTCTTGCACGAGAAAAACAAACACCGCAAAGCATCGCAGCCTGAATTGCTCTTGTTCATGGGCGATGATACCCATTTTGGCGAGAAGGTAAAAGACCCGGCCCACCAGGATATGGTCAAGGCCTCCAGGGAAATCGGCGTGCAACCGGCCTGGAACGACCTTATGATCAAAAAGAAACTGATTGTGGCCAATATGGACAAACATCGGGTCATCCACGAGTACAAGAGTCGCCTGGCCGGCTGATGGAAACGGCCTTGGTGCAAGGCAATGAAAGGAGGTTGCGATGACTGACGACGGCAAGTTTGTTTTTGAGTCTCTCCAAGACAGGGATACCATCAAAAACTATTTTCGAGCCCTCATGGACGGTATAGACAAAGGAAAAATTCTGTTGTCCACCAATGGCGAGGACATCGAATTGTACCCTGATGCGTTGCTGCGTTTCTCAGTAAAGGTAAAGAAAAAGGGCGGAGAGAGTTCTTTGGGCATCAAGATTTCTTGGAAAGAGAAGAAAAAGGGCGCCGTCTCACAGAACGAGAGCATCCGGATTACTTCTTAATCAGCCATGATTACGTTTCAGGGGTTGGGGGAGAATTTCAGGTTTATTGCTCTTGAGGTGGCCAACCAGGTTAAGGCGACCATGGCCTTTTTGGGTTCTCCCTCCCATGCCCTGTACGATAAGATCGTCTCCCGGGACGACTACATCGACAATTTGAAAAATCTTGTTGAGAATAACTGCTTTTCGAAAATCCACACAGATAGACGCATTTCAAAAAAGAGAATCGATGAAATCCGTTCCATTCACATCATCTGCGTAAACCTGGAGCGCATTGCCGACTTTTGCGTGAACATCGTCGCGCAAATGGGATACCTGACGGACCATACCTTCCTGCACCGCTTTGACTACAAATCCATGCTCACCGAGATCAAGAACAGTGTGGCACAGATTCTCCCGGCCCACGACAAGCAGGACCTGGGAAGCGCCCTGTCGATTTGTCGTGCGGAGTACACCCTGGACCAGACCTATAAGGCCAACTTCGATAGGATCATGGAAGAACTCGGCACCGGACAAAATATGCAGAACTACATTACGGTTCTTTTTATTTTTCGGTATCTCGAACGCATCGGCGACTCGCTGCTCAATATCGGTGAGGCTCTGCTTTTTTCCATCATCGGCGAGAAGGTGAAAATCGAACAGTTCCAGGCCCTGCAACAGACCCTGACCAATACGGGATTTCAAGGATCCATTTCAGACATCGATTTTCAGTCCATATGGGGAACCCGCTCCGGTTGTCGTATCAGCAGGGTCACAGGCAAAGAACACCAGCACATCGACTATGCCCATGAGAGTATTTTCAAAGAAGGGAATCTGAAAAAGATCCGCAAGGAAAAGGAAAACATCGAGAAATGGGAAAAGGTCTTTCCCGGATTGGGCCCAAGGATTTTTAGCTATCAGGAAAAGGCCAGGAAGGCGTCCCTGCTGGTGGAGTTTTTGCCGGGGTGCACGCTGGATGAAGTTATCCTTACGACCACCGAGGAGGCGCTGGACTGGGTGCTGGTGACGCTCGAAGAAACGGTAAACGAACTCTGGGAGACAACCAAAAAAGAGGCGCCGGCCAAGACAAAGTATGTCCTCCAGATTGTGGATCGGCTCGAGCAGCTCAGCCAGGTGCACCCCGAGTTCGTTCGCCATGAAAAAGAGGTGGGCACAGCCCGGGTTGATTCCACAAAACGGCTGTTGGCCCGCTGTGAAAAAGTTGAAAAAGATTTAAAAGCGCCTTTTACCGTTTTTATTCACGGCGACTTTAATACCAACAATATTGTGTTTAACTATGGCAAGGAAAGGATTCATTTTGTGGATCTGTCGCGATCCAACATGGGGGATTACGTGCAGGACGGTTCCGTTTTTCTCGTTTCCAATTTCAGGATGCCCGTGTTCGAGGAAAAACTGCGAGAGCGCTTAAACCGCGTCATAGAGACCTTCTTCACTTTTCTGAAACGTTTTGCAGAAGAGCACAAAGACGAGACATTTGACGCCAGGATGGCACTGGGGCTGGCAAGGTCCTTTTATACCTCGACCCGGTTCGAGATGAACTTCAAATTTGCAAAAGAGATGTACTTAAGGGCAATTTTTTTGCTTGAGAAGATACTCGCCCATCAGGACCGTCCTTGGCAGGAGTTCCGGCTCCCCAGCCATGTGCTTTACTACTGAGCAAAGGAAGTGACTAAAGTTGCGGTGCGCCTTCGGCGGTCTATCGTATGAAGTCTTGTCGACTTGACAGAGCTTTGGCAACCGCGCAACCAAATAGAAGTCTTTCGGTTTTTAGTTTTAGACACTTTAGCTCACTTTAGGCACTTCGTGTAGCGCACTGTGCCTACTCCAAGCTTGCGAGAATTTCCGGAACCGCAGGAAAGGGATTGATATATATGATGCGAATAGGCGTGATAGGATCAAAAGGAGGCTGGTCCTCTGAGATGCTTGCCGATACGGTAGCCGAAGAGACCGGCTACCGACTCCTTATCGACATGGAGCGTGTGCGCCTAGACCTGCAGTCGGGCAAGGCGTGGTTTGAAGGAGTGGACATCTCGGAACTGGATGCCATCATGATCAAGAAGATCGGTGCCCGGTATTCGCCGGACCTCTTGGACCGTTTGGAGATATTGCGGTTTCTGGCGGCCCGAGGGCTCAGGATTTTTTCCGATCCGCTGCATATCATGCGGGTGTTGGACCGCCTAAGCTGTACGGTCACGTTGCAACTTGCCGGTCTTCCCATTCCCCCGACGACTGTTACAGAGGATGTGGACGAAGCCGTCTTGGCCCTGGAGGCATACGAAGAGGCGGTGTTCAAGCCGCTGTACACATCCAAGGCCCGGGGGATGGTTGTCCTGAAGCAGGGACCGGATATCAGGGTCAGTGTTGAGGCCTACCGGCGGGAAAATCCTATCATGTACATTCAGAAAAGGGTGGATCTGCAGGGACAAGACCTTGGCATCGCCTTTCTTGGAGGCGAGTATCTGACGACTTACGCCCGCTGCAAGCAGAATGATTCCTGGAACACAAGTACAGCCTCAGGGGCGAAGTACGCCCCGTTCGACCCACCGGACGACGTCATAGAGATGGCCAAAAAGGCCCAAGCCCTGTTCGGGTTGGATTTTACCTGCGTGGACGTGGCCTTGACCAATGAAGGGCCCTACGTATTCGAGGTATCGGCCTTTGGCGGGTTTCGCGGCATCCAAGTGGCCAGAAACATGAGGCCGGCCAAGGATTTTGTCCGGTATGTGCTGAAAAGGATCCACTAAAGAGGTTCAATGGATAAACCGCCGGCCAAAGCACTCATCAGCCGATTCCGGGAGAACTACCCGGCAACCCATCCCCTGTTTTTGGCCTTTTCCGACTGCCGGCTGGAGGTTCGCACCAACTCGGCGCGGCTTCGGGAAGACCTCAAGAACTACTTCGGGCTGTTTCTTGCAGATGACAAGGCTTCCGACATCCTGGTCACGGCCCACGAGGCCCCGGCCCCCACACTCGACCTTCCGTTTGTCATCAAGCCTCCGGATCCGGGAAAGAACAAGATCAAGGAAGAATATGTGGACCTGGAGGGCGGACGCATTGTGCGCAAACGGCTCACCGGCATGGTTTTTGTCTTTGGAGGCGGCCGGCACGTGGCGGTGGGACCGTGCCTCGACAACGTGAACCAGATCGTTAATTTCATCAACAACCGGTATATTGAATGGCGGCTTCAAAAAGGATGTCTCCTGGGCCATGCCGCAGGCGTTGTCTGGAAGGAGCGCGGTTTGGCCCTGGCGGGGTTTTCCGGCATGGGCAAGTCGACCCTGGCCCTGCATCTCATGAGTCGGGGGGCCGTTTTTGTGAGTAACGACCGGATGATTGTGGAAAGGGTGGGCAACGGGCTGGTCATGCACGGCGTGGCCAAGCATCCCAGAATCAATCCCGGAACAGCGCTGAGCAATGCGGATCTTCACAATATCCTCTCTGAAAAGGATAAGGATCGCTTTCTATCGCTGCCCGAAAGGGAGCTCTGGCACCTGGAACACAAATATGATGCCCTCGTCGAAGAATGTTTCGGGCCAGATCGGTTCGTGCTCAGCGGTCCGATGGACGGCCTGGTCATCCTGAATTGGAAAAGAGGCAAACAGCCGCTTTCTGTTCGGCGGATCGATCCCAAGGACCACATGGAATTGGTAGGGGCCTTCAAGAAAAAGAAAGGGCTTTTTTATCTGCCTTCTGATCGAACGAAGGTTCAGGATCCGCCACTGGAGATATATGCCGAACTTCTGTCTAATTGTAGTGTCATAGAAATGTCCGGCGGCGCTGACTTTGACGGCGCCACGGATGTCTGCATGCACTTTCTGGAGACGGGAAAGGTCTCTGGGTGAACACAGTGCGCTGCGAATGGTGAACAGGGGATAGGGACAGATGACGGACGACAGAGGGCAGAAAAGATAGAAACGGAGAATGAAAAGCGAAATATTGAATATTGAATATCGATTAGCGAATAACGAAGTAAAAAACAGACGAATGTCCGGTGGTTGTAGTCTCGAGTCGAAGGCCGGCGGGCTCAACCCGAACACGATTCCCCTTCAGGAAAGGAGAATCGAAAAGGATTTCTTTTTGTAGCCTTGCGATCGCTTCACTATAGCTTGCAAACGATCTATCGATGCCTATGACTACCGTTAAAATCACAAGACAGGTCAAACTACCCGACCCCGTCAAGCTTGCACGCTATGAAAAGAGCCCGGAATTGGGCCCCAAAATCCTCTTTTTTAGTGGCGGCACAGCGCTACGCGACCTGAGCGCCGGGCTTATTCGCTATACCCACAATTCGATCCACATGGTCACCCCGTTCGATTCCGGGGGCAGCTCCGCCAAGCTCAGGACGGCATTTAAGATGCCGGCGGTGGGTGATATCCGAAACCGCCTCATGGCCCTCGCTGATCAGAGCCTGCACGGAAACCCCGAAATCTATGCGCTCTTTTCCTACCGCCTTTCGAAAAAGAAAAGTCAAAAAGCCCTGTTAGCGGAGTTAGAGAGTATGTTGCATGGGCACCATCGCCTGGTGGCAAAGATTCCCGATCCATTGCGCAAAATCGTCCGGTATCACCTGCTCGCCTTTTTGGAAAACATGCCCGACGACTTCGACCTTCGTGGGGCCAGCATGGGAAATGTGGTGTTGACCGCAGGATACTTGAGTAACCGGCGCCACCTGGATCCGGTCATTTTCATTTTTTCCAAGCTGGTTCAGGTCCGGGGCATTGTTCGGCCCATCGTTAATAAGGATGTCCATCTCGTGGGCGAATTGGAGGACGGGGAACTGGTCATTGGGCAGCATCTGCTCACGGGAAAAGAGGTAGCGCCCATCACCAAGAAAGTACGCCGGGTGTTTTTGAGTGATCATGCCGGCGAACCTTCTGAAATACAGGTGTCTATTCGCAACAAGACGAAGAAACTCATCGATCAGGCAGATCTCATCTGCTACCCCATGGGCAGTTTTTATACCAGCCTGGTGGCCAATGTTCTTCCAAAGGGCGTCGGAGAAGCTGTCAAGAAAAACCCATGTCCAAAGGTCTTTATCCCCAATACCGATAAAGATCCTGAAATGTTCGGGCTCAATCTGGTGGAACAGGTGGAACGCCTCATCGGTTACCTTAAAAAAGATGCCCCTCATCGTATTGCGACGGGAGACGTTTTGGATTTTGTCCTGTTGGACACCAAAGGCGGGCGTTACCCGGGAAGCGTTTCCAAGCATAAGCTGCGGGCGCTTGGAATGGAAGTCATCGATTGTCCGTTGGTGACAAAGAAAAGCAAATCGTATATTGATGCGGAACGGCTCATACCGATCTTGTTGTCATTGGCATAGGCGTCTCATGCTTTTTTTCTCATTATTGGAGGGTTGCGAAGAACAACCCATGGTCAAAGACAGGAGGACAGAGATGGAAAAAACCAAGGTTTCGTTTAGGCAAGCGATGGAGAGTCAGGATGCAGTGAAGCTTCTGGGGGATTTGGTAAAGAGTCTGAAATCGGGCAAAATCGTTGTGGAGCAGGGCGAGGAGTTCATCAGCATGGATCCTGCCGGCAAAGTGGATGTAGAAATAGAGGCCAAACAAAAGAAGGACAAGGGAGAGTTATCCATTGAGTTGTCCTGGAAATTGGCCGAAGCCGAGGAAGCAAAAGACCCCTTGAAGATCTCTTCCAAAGAGCCTGAATCGGCGGAAAAGGATGTGGCAGAAGAAAACGCAGGGGAAGAGCCTGCCGAGCACAAAAAGAGAACTCCGGGCAAGAAGTAAGAGGCTAGGGGTCATAGGCATAGAGTAAAGAGAACCGTAGAATATCGAATTCGGTTGCCAGTTGTCAGTTTCCGGCTGTCCGTTGTCAGATAAGTATTGCCACTTGTACACGGCCAATGTCCTAAAACTTAAAATGCCGCGCCAGCGGTTATTCACGCACACGGATGTCAGTGTTTACCGTTCACCAAAACATTCTCGCGCAAAGCCGCCAAGCTCGCCAAGGACTTACTCTGTGCTCTTTGCCCTATGCCCTTTGCTGCGCCAACGCCGCGCCAGCGGCCATCCACGTACCACGGTTTTATCCCCGTTGTCACGAGGTCGAGCATCGCAGCAAGGGCCGGAAACACGCTCGTGGACTGTCTGAGCGAAGCGAGTTTCCTCGAGCGCCGGCCCTTGCGAGAAGCGCAGAAAAAACCTCGTGACAGGGCGCCCTTTCTTTTGGTTCTTTTCTTTGGGCGCGCAAAGAAAAGAACAAATAGAGAACCGCGGAGTAGAGAATATCCAATAATGAATGCGGTTGCCAGTTGCCAGCTACGTGATGTCTCTTTTACATGGCTAACGTCCTAAAACTTAAAACGCCGCGCCAGCGGTCATTCACGCACACGTATTCCGTTTGCTTTGGGCGAGCAAAAAGAATGAAAAAAGAGCCCTGGTCTGGCTCACAGCCGCACCAGGGCTTTCAACTGAATCCTGTCGATCCTGTGTAAATCCTGTCTAAGGTTGTCGCCGGACTGTCAAATCGTTATTATTTTTTTGCTTTTCACTTGACCCCTTGGACCCTCGGCCCCTTGAACCCTCCGTGCTTTAGCATCACCGGACCCCTTGAATCCTTGACCCCTTGAATCCTTCTTTTATAAGCTTTTTAGTCCCTTGAGCGCCTCTTCCGCCATAGCCTTGTCCTGCTTTGACAGTCCTCCGCCCTCATTTTCAAGGGCCTTTTCCAGGGCGGTTCGTGCCTGAACCAGATCGTTCGTCTTTAGATAGGCCATACCCAGGTGCATGTGGATAACCGGATTGTCGTCCCCTTCTTTTGCCTGCTCCAGGACCGTCACCGCCTCCGTATAGTTGCCTTGTTGGTAATGAATCCAGCCCAGCGTGTCCAGGATGTGGGCGTTGCGGCTTTCCTCAGGAATCTTTGTCACCAGAACCTGTGCCCGGCCCAGGTTCTCCGGGGTGGAATACCGGTCGGCATACATGTATGCCAGGCTGTTGAGTCCCGGGATGAAGTCCGGGTGGTCCTCCACCGTGCGTGCATACCACTCAAGGGCTGTATCGTTATCTTCTTTTACCATGTAGAGGGTGGCAATGGTCATCTTGAGCCGCGCTGCATCAGGTTGCTTTTTCAAGGCCTCCTTGAACTCCTGGATTCCCTCTTCGAGCTTTCCCTGGTTTGCATACAGGTTTCCCAAGACCACGTAGGGGGTCGCCGATTCGGGCTTGAGATCCATCACCTGCCGGATTTCTTTTTCCGCTTCGGCGAATTTGCGTTGCGTTCCATAAATGCTGCTCATCAACAGACGAATATCGGCCTCTGCCTCGGGGGCCTTTTTGACCCGCTCCCGGCATTTTTCGAGCGCCTTGTCGGGATTTTTCAGGGCCATTTGCAAGAAGGCCGCCTGTCGAAGGATATTCACATTGCCCGGTTGCAAGGCCAGGGCCTTGTCCAAAGCCCCTTCCGCCGCCGCGGCATCTTGTCTCTTGGCGTACACGAAACTCATTTTTACATAGCTTTCAGGATTGTCCGGGGCCTTTTCCTGGAGCGTTTGCCAGGCCTTTTCCGCCTTGTCCAGATCGCCTTGGGCCATATAGAAGTCACCCAGACGATTCAAGGCGAAAAGGTTGTCCGGCGCTTTGTTCACGACATTTGCCAGCAGTCCGATCGCGTCTTCGTATAGTTCATCTCTCGCAAGAACCGACAGCAGGAGGCGAAGCCCCTCGTTGTAATTGGGATCCAGGCCAATGCCTTTTTTCCAGCTGTCAATGGCCAATGCCTTTTCATTGTTCGCCATGTGCGCTCGTGCCAGATAATCATAGGCTCCGGCGTCTTCCGGGTTTTCCTGAACCACGGTTCTAAAATCACCCACAGCCTCCAGGCCCTGGCCTTTGGCGAGATAGAGCCTCCCCCGCAAGAAATGCGCGTCCTGGTCCTTGGGATTGTCTTTCAACACGGCGTTCAGCTCTTTCATCGCCTCTTCGGTCCTATTTTGCGCAATGTAAATCCGGGCAATCCGATTTCTTGCAGTGACCGCCTCCGGTTTGATAGGATGGTTCTCCACCACGCGCCCGTATATTTCGAGCGCTTTTTCCACCTGATTGTCTTTTAGATAGAGCTCACCAAGGTACAGTTGCAGGTTGAGCGCTTCGGGAAGGTCTCGAATCGCCTGGGTCACCACGCCGATGGCTTTTTCAAGCGACTGTTGCCCTTCGTAGAAGCCGGCCAAGGTCGCCCAATAGGTGTCGTTTTCAGGGTGCGTGTCGATCAGACCTTTCAAGGTTTCCTCTGCCTTGTCCGGTTGGCCGACACCGATGTAAAACCGCACCAAATTCACCACGTGGCCGTCTTCTTCCGGATGACTGGCGATCAATTGCCTCAACACCGTTTCCGCCTTGGCGTTGTCTCCGGCCCGGATGTGCAGCTGGGCCAATCGGTGCAACAAGACCGCGTTGTCTTCGTCGTCTTCCAGACACCGCTGCAACTCCGCCACGCCTTCTTCCACGCGGTTCGCCTCGGCCAACAGGTTGGACAGGGTCAGACACGCTTCCACTTTTACCTCGCCCTTTCCGATCAATTCCCTCAGGCCCTTTTCTGCCTTATCAACATCCCCTTCACGGATAAAGATGAGGTTTTGCAACAGCAGAGCCTGGCCGGGCACCGGCTCTTTTACCAAGGCTAAAGTCAACTTTTCCTTTGCCTTGTCCATTTCGCCTGCGCCCAGGTAGATGTAACCGAGATGCGTCTGCGCCTCGGTAAGCGCCGGATCCAGTTCGACCGCCTTGCTGAAGTACCCGAAGGCCCTTTGAAGTTCCTTCCGTTTCATTTCGGCTTCGCCAAGGCGATAGTACGCCTCGGCAAATTTGGGATCGATCTGTACCGCGTTCTTGAATTCCAAGACGGCCTTGCCGTATTCGCCTTGGGCATACAGCTCTTTTCCCTTGGCCAGGAACTTGGCCTTTTTTTCGTCTGCGCCGCCGCATCCGGCAATGCCCAAAACGGCCACTATGGCCATTGCCCACATCCATTTCTTTACAATCATATCGTTAAGTCCTCCCGGCGCCGCTTCCATACATTCGGTACAGCGCCTGTTTTTATTCCTGTTCAATCATTATCTCGCGCCAAGTCGCCAAGCCCGCCAAGGACTTACTCTGTGCTCTTTGCCCTATGCCCTTTGCTGCGCCGACGCCGCGCCGGCGGCCCTCCACGCACCACGGTTTTATCCCCGTTGTCACGAGATCGAGCATCGCAGCAAGGGCCGGACCCTAAGAAACAAGAACCGCAGAATGTCCAATATCGAATAGCGAATGTCGAAGTGTCGGCTGCCAGTTTCCGGCT
>CAYSGJ010000156.1:0-5016 GCA_964430705.1 uncultured Desulfobacterales bacterium
CGGTAACTGGCAGCTGACAACTGGTATCCGGCAACTGGCAACTGCGCGTGTCTGCGTGTGGGTCTGTGGCAAAAAAGTTTTTTCTTCTTTCGTGTTTTCGTGCCTTCGTGGTGGTTTTTTTATTCTTTTTTCTTTTCCCCTTGCCTCCAGCCCCATGCCCCTCGCCTCATTATCCAACCGGCAACTGAGTGTGTCTGCGGCTGAAAATCTTTTTTGTTCTTTCGTGTTTTCGTTCTTTCGTGTGTTGCGCCTGGCGGCTTGAGAACATTACGTGGTGGTTTTTTTATTCTTTTTCTTTGCCCCTCGCCTGATTATCCAACCGGTAACTGGCAGCTGACAACTGGTATCCGCCAACCGGACAATGTCCTATGACGGGTGTTCCGGCGTCAGATTCTTTTCAACGATTTGGATGTATGTTTCATTGCCCAGTTTGCGCAATATCTGCAGGGCTTCCATGAATTTTGCGTTGGCGTCTTCCGGACGGTTGAGATGCTCTTTGTAAAGGAGGCCCATGCTGTTGAGCGCCACGGCCGTACCCAGATCATCCTTGATCTTTTTGTGCCATTGCACGGACGCTTCGTACTGGGTGATCGCCGCCTGATAGTCGTTGTTCATCACGCATGCCAACGCAGCGTTTTTCAAGGCTCTGGAGGCCTGGGTCGCCATGTGCAGTTCCTGGTAGAGCCGGGCCGATTCGTTCAGCGCTTCTCTGGCTTTTTCGAATTGGCGTTTGGAAGCATGGATTGCGGCGATGTCGTCAAGAACTGCGGCGGCCAGGCCTTTGGATTGCGACTCCCTGGCCAGGGGCAACGCTTCTTCATATTTTAACAAGGCTTCTTCCTGTTTTCCAAGATAGCGTTCGTAGACAAAGCCCAGGTTGTGAAGGGCTTTGGCCATTCCGGAAGTCGTTCCTGTTTCCCAGAACGCCTCTATGGCCTGTTCAAAATACGGGATGGATTCCATGAATTTCGAATGCGCCTTGTCCGTGTCGTTGAGTTTGCGGCTGTAGATGTATCCGATGCGGGATGCGGTCAATCCCATGCCGATGTGATTGTCTGTTTTCTTGTCCCAGGCCAACAATTCTTCATAGGTCGCGATTGCTTTTGGAAAATCACCTTCCTGCTCGTAACTCAGGGCAATGTTGTTCAGGGTCTTGGATACCTCGGATGGCATGTTGAGTTCTTTGTAGATGTCCAGGCACTGATTCAGCAGGTCTCTGGCCTTTGCGAACGCCTGGTTGCGAGTATGGATGATGGCCATCTCATTGAGGTTGTTCGCAATGCCAGGCTTAAAATCGACCATTTCGGACAATGCAATGGACTCCTCGAATTTTTTGATCGCCTTTTCCTGGTTGCCCCGGGCATGATAAAATTGCCCCTGCCGGTACAGGCGTTCCGCCCGTTTCATGCGGTACGGTGCGGGGGAGCAGGCGAAACTGAGAAAAAATACCGAAGCCATGACGAGCAGCGCGATGGATAGGATGACCTTGTTGTTGTGAATCATGGGCGTTTCTCCTTGAGATATGGAACTCTCGATTTCAAAAATCTCACCGTTTCAAATGCCTGTCCACATAGCGGGCCAGGATCTCCGCGGTGGCCCGGGGTGGGCGCACCGTCAGGTAGTTGTCGATGACGGCATGGGCCAGTTCATGGGCCAACATGCCTTCGTGGAGGGCGTTCAGGTTAAGGTACACGGTGTTGTTGCGGAATCGGTACCAGGCCCGAATCCGACAGGCGCCGCCGTATATGCTCTGGTAGGCCGCATGCAACTGGTCCTTGTTTTGATAGACCTGGATCATCACCTTGTTCATTTTCCTGCGCATGCCCAGGATGTCCTGGACCTTTTCGAAGACCGCGTCGACCTTGTCGGCTACCACGGTTTCCCCGTCGTTGCTTTGGCCGGAAGAAAACAATGATTTCAAGCCCCAGTGGCTTTCACCATATTGAATCCTGGCGTTAAGCTTATGCATGTCGCCGGCCGACTGATACTGAATCACGGTGTACTTGGTTTCAAGCGCTTCCCATGCGATTTCCTCGGTTGTCTCGGCTTGCACTACCCGGAAGAAGCAGAACAAAAAGAGGGCCGGCGCGATGACGGCCCAACGGCGTTTCGGCCGGCCGTATTGCGTTGCCGTGCCGCGGCATGGAAGCTTTTCAGGACGGTATGTGTCGGCGGGGACATTTTTCTTAAGTCCCGACCTGCATTTGGAAACCATTGCCAAAAGTCCCGACAACCGAGAAAACGGTTGATACGATCCGCAAATGTCGCCGACTGTTTCTTCTCCTTGGCGTCTTTGCGCGAGAATATCTTTCTTATCTTTTTAAACACTGAGACTTGCTATGTTTTGAAGTGCCTCGATATTTTCTTGTCCAATCCTTCCAGTTCGTGTATCAACGCCGGAGGCGCATCATGCCGATGAGCTGATTCCCGGACGGCGTGCAGCTCCTTTCGGATATCGGAAATCCTGTCGTGAAAACTGGAAATCATCCTATTTAACGAGTCGGCCATATCTTTTCCCTGGTCCTTTTGCCTCAGTACGACTCTTTTGGTCAGGTCTCCTTCGGCAACGGCGTCCAACTCTTTTTCAAAACGAAACAAGGGCCCCGCAATCTTGTGGGAAACCAGCAGGGTCACGATAATGACGCCCAGGGTGATCAAACCCAGGGTGATGAGATTGGTAACGATGACGGAAGGCAGAATCGCGATGTTGGTGTGCTTGATTTCCAGCCCGGACGATTGATAGGAAGAGGTCAAGGAATCCGGCGAAAAAAAGAAAAGAAGACCCGTCGAAACCACGACGCCCGCAAGAAGGAGCATGCAGAACTTCACAATAAATCGGATCTGGAAGTCTTTTTTTACAAAATAGGTTTTTCTTTGATTAGACCCTTTTTGTTGAGACATGGGAATCTCCTTTTTCATGTCATTGTGAAAAACCACGTCCTTTGGGCGTGGCGTTTCGGCGTCAAAGAAGGGCGTCGTTGATGTGAACATCGGCATGTTGCCGTAAATCGTCAATCCAGTCTTTCAGCTTGCCGGTCTTTTTGTTCTCTTTGATTTCTTCTTGAATGACGTCTTGAAGTTCACTGAGGGGTGGAACGGGCGCCGACTTGCTCATCTGCTCGTAGCGGGCTTGAATCTCTTCCTCAGAGACATAGATTTTTTTGCTGATTTCAGCGCTTTTACTCTCAATCAGGTTTTTGATCAGGGTAGACTCCCAATGGCGCTGAATTGCGCGAACAAAGTCTTCTTCGGCATCCAGTTTCATCTTTTTGGCTTCCTGTATGAGCAACTGTTTTTTGATCAACCCTTCGAGAAAGGTTTGTTTGGCCTCTTGCGTCAATTTGAAATCCCGGTCCAGTTCCAGCTCATCGGCCAGTTGGGTTTCGAAGTCGTCCAGGGTCAGTTCATAGTTGTTGATGACGGCCAGCACCCCGGGTTTTTCCGCCTGTTCGTTGGAACAGCAGAAAAGAAGCCCGGACAACGCCATCACCACGAAAAGGAACCATCCTTTTTTCCTCTCAGCCATCTTTGTTTCCTCCCGGGCGGAACCCTTTGGGTCGTCCGCTGCTTTATGGGTCAAGACATCCTTGGAGAAAAGGGGCCAAGTATGCTCCCCTTTTAGGGGTTAACGAAAAGCCGGGCACTCTGGACTCGGATATTTACACAACCTGTTAAAATTTTGCAATAACGATGCCATGAAAAGGGATCGGAGAGACCATGCAATGGGACAAGTCGGCAGTCGATGGGGCCGCGCCGGGCTCTGTTTTCGATAGTGGCCAAAGAATCGTTGTGATATGAAGGGACGTACTATGCCAACTGAAAGCGGTGCGGACAAGCTGCTCGAAGTCGGGCGGCTGAAAAAGTATTTTCCTGTTCGAAGGGGTTTTTTTCAGCGGGTTGCCGGCTGGATCAAGGCGGTCGATGATGTCAGCTTTGACATTACCCTGGGGACCACTCTGGGTCTCGTTGGAGAGAGCGGCTGCGGAAAGACGACCGTGGGAAGAACCATTTTGAGGCTGATTGAACCCGATGAAGGACGGGTGGCGTACAAAGGCAGGGACCTTGGCGGCCTTTCCAGCGGCGACATGAGATTTCTGCGCAAAGAGATGCAGATTGTGTTTCAGGATCCCTTCGGCTCACTGAACCCGCGCATGACGGTCGGCGGTTCCATCGAAGAGGGCTTGCGCGTTCGGGGGGTGGCGAGCCGCAGTGAACGCAAAGAACGCGCAGAAGGCCTTCTGGAGATGGTTGGCATGGCGCCGGCTTCGGGTGATCGCTATCCCCACGAATTCAGCGGGGGACAGCGCCAACGCATCGGGATCGCCCGCGCGTTGAGCGTTGAACCGTCTTTGATTGTTTGCGATGAGCCGGTGTCGGCCCTGGATGTGTCCATTCAGGCACAGATCGTCAACCTGTTGATGGCACTTCAAGAAAATTTGAAACTCAGCTATCTGTTCATTTCACACGATCTCAATGTGGTCGGGTATGCCAGCGATGCCGTTGCCGTGATGTACCTGGGGCAGATCATGGAGTGCGGTGCTTCGGACGCGATTTTTGAAAATCCGCTCCACCCGTATACCGTGGCGCTGCTTTCCGCGGCGCCTTCGGCGTTTGGTGTAAAAGGTGCCCGAAAACGGCAAATACTTTCAGGCGATGTGCCGAGTCCGTTCAATCCTCCGCCCGGATGTAAGTTCCAGGGCAGGTGTCCCCTAGTGGAAAAACGATGTCGGCGTGACACAATTGACTTGGAGACGCCTGAAAAGGGACACATTGTCCGGTGTTGGAAGGTGGTGTAGTGCGTGAGGCGGCATGATGCCGGTAGAGCGTGTACGTGAGGCGTGTACGTGTACGTGAAGGATGATGCCGGATGCATGATGCATGATGCCGGATGCAAGATTCCGGTAGAGCGTGTACGTGATACGTGAACCTGCGGGTCATTGGTCAATAGTCATTGGTCATTGGTTGAACGGATGCCGGTAAAGCGTGATACGTGTACGTGATGCGTGAAGGATGATG
>CAYSGJ010000157.1:0-9944 GCA_964430705.1 uncultured Desulfobacterales bacterium
AAGGGAAGCTATCAAAAAAGATAGAAAATCCTTACCGGGAGGCCTTCCGGTTTTTGGGAAGGGCTCAACTACCAAAGTACGTCGGCACGCCCACTGCCTGGCATCTCCGGCAAACTCGGCAGCCGGTGGATCTGGGGAGCCCCAACTCCACCCCGTGGATTCACAAATTGACAAGCGTGCACAGCCATTATAAAAAGTAAGCAAGGGGATCATATATCGGCATATTCGCAACTTGTTTTCAGTCTGCGCCGACTGAACGCTTTTTCCCCTGTTTGATGGGACGGCCAATTTTTTTCGGCAACCGCGTCCCGGTGAATCCATCACAGCAAGGAGACCGCTCGGTGACAAACCGCAATCGCCTTGGTTATCCTCCTCCGGCCAGAGCGCGCATGACAGCATCCTTTTTTTGGGCCTTTTCGATCGGAATCCTGTTTCTTGGACCGACCGTCGGTTCGCAGAACGCAAAGGCGGAGACAAGAGCCCATACAAAACAAAAAACGATATATGATCAGGTGGACGACTGGTCCTTAAAGACCCTGGACGGAAAAACCATAGCCTTTTCCGATTTCCGGGGAAAAGTCGTATTTCTGAACTTCTGGGCCACTTGGTGCGAGCCCTGTGTTTCGGAAATGCCCGGTATTCAACGCCTCATCGGGATCATGAAAGATCACGATGTGGCTTTTCTTCTCGTTACAGACGAAAAGAAAGAAAAGGTATGCAGGCTTTTGGAAAAGCACGGCATGGAACTTCCCGTGTATATCCAAGACCAAAACCGGCCCAAGGTGTTTAAGACAAAAAAACTGCCCATCACGTATATCCTGGACAAAGAAGGCAACATCGCCATGCGGCGAACGGGTTCCACGGAATGGGATGATCCGGCTTGTCAAGATTTTATCCGGGACCTGATACACAGATCCACCAAATAGCCCGGGGGTCACGGGTTTGAAGATCCCCCCGCATACAGCGGGGAACGCGCTCGCTGAAACCGTTCCAGAAGGATCAATACACTTCAGAGGCGCTCGCCTCCTATACCGAAGCTCTCGAAAACAGTTGGCTTAAAAATGAGCTTGCCATAGATTGTTTCATAACACCCATGTTGGTTCCTGTCGGCAGAAAAGGGAGTATTCCCTCCCAAAGCATCCCGGAAAGACGCGGGTTTTTTGGGCCGGGGATGAACCCCGCACCATACGCCGAAGGTGCATTGCCGACATAGGGCCGGGCTCTATGCCCGCCTGCGCAACCATAGGCGGCCCGAACAGCGGTTTTTTTGACCACGTCGGCGTTTTCAGGCCTTGACTTTGCCTATATATATATGTATTTTGGCGGATGCTCATTGTTGGGGAACCGAACAGCCCGTGTCTTGCGGGCCCCATTGGACCGTCCTTGTTCGCACGGCAGGGGGTCCATGAATAGGCGCCGGTTGGTTCGGTGGCAAAGGAACACAGTATACAGCAAAATGTTACGGATCTTCGTGGTAGAGATTATTCCGGTCATGTCTTAAAATCAATATTGAGGGGAAGGCATCAGGAAGAATGTGCTTTCGGGTGCCTTTTTTTGCTTTTACCATGCGTATTCTTTTGATCCATGCGGACAGGTTTTCTTACCGTGTAACGGGTGAAACTTCGGTGGCTCTGCCCACTGAACTCGACAAGTGCGGCACGGAAGGCCAAGTCGACGAAGCGTTGGTTGTCTTTGCAGCCGCGGAAAAAGGCGATGACGCGGATATCGGCTCTGTTGCGGACCAGGTCGCTCAGCAAGCCCTGGCGCTGGCATCTCAAGTGGGGGTTGACGCTATCGTCGTCTATCCCTATGCCCATCTTTCAAGCACACTGAGTTCCCCCCGGGTTGCCGTGAAGCTCCTGGATGCCCTTTGCGCCCGCCTGGAAGGACAAGACAAAACCATCGTACGGGCCCCCTTCGGATACTACAAGGCCTTTGAGATCTCCTGCAAAGGCCATCCATTGTCCGAGCTGGCCAAGACGATCACGCCGTCCGGAGAAACCAAAAGAACAGCGGATGAAGAAGAATCGCAGGCATTACGAGCGGAAAAAACACTAGAATCCGAATGGATCATCGAAACGCCCGAAGGCGATCGGGCGCCGGCGGGGGATTTTTCTTTTAACACCCGCCCAAACATGAAGCGTTTGTTCCGATACGAACAATCAGGGACCCGGACCTCGGATCAGCCGCCGCCCCACATCGAATTGATGCGCCGTATGGAACTGGTGGACTACGAGCCCGGCTCCGATCCCGGCAATTTTCGCTGGTACCCGAAGGGTCAGCTCATCAAACGCCTGGCCGAGACGTATGTAAGCGGCCTGGTGGCCCGGCACGGCGGTATGCAGGTTGAAACACCCATCATGTATGACTATCAACACCCAAAGCTCAATCTATATCTCCAACGGTTTCCGGCCCGCCAATATGTATTGCTCTCAGATGAAAAAGAATATTTCCTTCGTTTTGCCGCGTGCTTCGGCCAGTATCTGATCCAGCATGACATGCAGATCTCTCACCATCACCTGCCGTGCAAACTGTACGAATTGACCCACTATTCTTTCCGGCGGGAGCAATCCGGAGAACTGGCGGGACTCAAACGTCTGCGGACCTTCACCATGCCGGACCTGCACACATTGGCGCGGGACATGGAGCAGGCCAAAGAAGAGTTCGGTCGCCAGGTGGATCTTGCCGTGCAATGTATGGAGGGGTTCGGCCTGGATTTTGAGGTGGCTATCCGGCTGGTAAAGGATTTTGCCGAACAGAACAAACCGTTTGTGGACGACCTTGTTTCACGCTGCGGCCGGCCCGCCTTGATCGAGCTGTGGGACGAACGTTTTTTCTACTTTGTGGCCAAACTGGAGTTTAACTTCATTGATGCCCTGGACAAAGCCGCCTGTCTGTCGACGGTGCAAATAGATGTGGAAAATCCCCAGAGATTCGATATTACCTACGTCAACGAAAAGGGAGAAAAACAGTACCCTCTGCTTCTGCATGCCTCGATTTCCGGCTCCTTGGACAGGGTGCTCTATGCCATTCTCGAAACCCAAGCGATCAAGATGAAAAAAGGGGGAAAAGCGGAGTTTCCATTCTGGCTCGCCCCTATACAGCTACGGCTGATTCCCGTTTCGGAAAAATTTCACCAGGCCTGTAAAGACATGCTGGACAAGATTCCATATAGGATCGATTATGATGATCGCGACATGAGCATGGGGAAAAAGATACGGGATGCGGAACGCGAATGGGTTCCGTACATTCTTGTATTGGGAGCCCAGGAGCTCGCGCAGGGGTGCGTTAGTGTTCGAACCAGAGACGGCCGGCAGAAGAAAATGGCACTGTCGGAACTCTTGGCCGAGATTGAACCCAAAATGGCGGGGAAACCTTTTCTGGAACTTCCCCTTCCCCGGTACGCCTCCAGGCGTCCGATCTTCGTTGGATAGCATAAATCCTGTTGCATGAAATAATAGTTTTATAGTAATGTCAAAAAGATGAGTCGATCATCGGATATCATGAATCATGTAGGGAGGTGAAACATATAGCTAAGCGCATCAATATAAATCGAAGGATTCGAGCCAAAGAGGTACGATTGATCAGTGCTGACGGCAACCAGGTCGGAGTGGTGCCCTTCCGGCAAGCCCTGGACACAGCCAAAGAAGAGGGTTTGGACCTTGTTGAAGTAGCTCCGCAGGTAAGTCCCCCGGTTTGCCGAATCATGGACTATGGGCGCTACAAGTACCAGCAAAGCAAGAAACAGCAAGAGGCCAGAAAGAAATCGGCAGGGTATCAGATCAAAGAGGTCAAGTTCCGTCCCGGCACGGGCGAACATGATTTTCAGGTGAAAGTCCGCAAGATCAGACAGTTCCTGGAAGGCGGAGATAAAGTCAAGGTCTCCATCATGTTCAGGGGAAGAGAGCTTGCCTACACGGAAAAAGGCCTGGAAATCCTCAGGCGTATTGCCAAGGAGACGGAAGAGTTGGCCGTGGTTGAGCAACACGCTAAAAGAGAAGGCCGGCAAATGTTCATGATGCTGGCCCAAAAATAATGACAGGCTGATCCTTTTTTCGGGGGATTATAAAGGCATCGGGAAGCATATAGGCGACCGGCACGGCATATTTCATTTGCAGTTGCGGGGCTCCCTCATCAATCAGGGAGCCTTTTAATCCTTTTGGACAAGCCCCGGCCACCGGTCCATAGAACTGGACGGCCCCAATTTTTTTAGTCGATCACGACAATACCTGGAAACAAGAGAAGAAAAAGGAACCGGCACATCTCCGATAGTTGCCATTGCGGAGCACGAGCACGGCACGCGGTTTCCTGCAAAACAATGAGAGGATAAAAAACATGCCGAAAATGAAAACAAACAGAGGCGCAGCCAAGCGTTTCAAAATAACCGGGAAGGGAAAGATCGCGTATTCAAAGTCACACGCAAACCATATTCTCACCAAGAAAACGACAAAACGGAAACGAAACCTTCGAAAGTCCGGGATCATCGACAAGGCGGACGAAGCCGGGATAAAACGCCTGATCCCTTATGCGTAAGGTGGTTACTGAAAAAATCGTTATTCGAAAATCATCGGCCGGCCGAGAGTGACGCCGGGCAGACACAAGGCATCTAAGACGGGAAGACTGTTGATGGACGATCGAAATTCCCCGCGGCAATACTTCGACGAGTTCGGCCGGGCCGCAGCGGCGATTGGGAAACGCCGATGCGCCCGGGATGGTCTTGCTGTTGCGGCTCAGGACTGCCCTTGACGAATAACGATTCACGGTTCACGAAATAAGGAGGACAAACAATGCGAATAAAACGAGGTTTTAAGGCCAGAAGGCGCAGAAAGAGGCTCTTGAAACTGGCCAAAGGATACCGCGCAGGTCGCGGCAACCTGTATCGCACAGCGGCCGATTCGGTAGACAAGGCCCTCTCATACGCATACAGGGACCGAAAAACGCGAAAGCGGGACTTCAGAAGGCTATGGATCGCCAGGATCAATGCCGCAGCCCGCATGAACAATCTGTCATACAGTCGGTTTATCAGCGGATTGAAAAAGGCGGACGTAGACCTTGATCGCAAGGTACTGGCCGAGCTGGCCATATCGGATCCACAGGCCTTTACCCGGTTGGCATCCATGGCGACCGGCACGGCGTCGTAAGGTCGGAAATCGAGATTCGTTATTCGACAACCGTGTTTCATAGTCATTGAAGGGGCTGGAGGGATGGTGTTGGTATTAAATTTCCGGTTCATCCGGTTAAAGCATACTTGAGGGATAGCAGCGTGTGTCAACAGCCGGCAATTGTGGCATCAACAGGCAACTCACAAATCGCGGTTATCCGAGTAACGAATCCCGAACAACCAATAACGCATAACGGCCTCGATGATGAAACAACAGCTCGAGAAATTTGAACAACAAGCTTTAGACACCCTGGATTCGGCCGATACCGCGCACAAGGTCGATCTTTTGCGCACCAGATACCTGGGGCGCAACGGGCTTGTCACGCAGTGCCTTCGAAACATAGCAACGCTGCCCGCCGAAGACAGGCCCGAAGTCGGACGCCTTGCCAACGACATAAAAAAGAAACTTGACGCCGCATTTAAGAGCACTGCCGAATCGCTTGAAGGCGACACCCGGCGCTCTGGGGACGCCCTGGATGTGACCCTGCCGGGACGGCCATTCGCTAGAGGACATTGTCATCCCATTACCCAGACGGCCCGGCAGGCCTGCGAGATTTTCCTCAGACTCGGCTTTGACATTGTGGAAGGACCCAATGTGGAACTCGACCACTACAATTTCGAAGCCCTGAACATCCCGAAAGATCATCCGGCCCGGGATATGCAGGACACTTTTTACATCTCCGATGACGTTGTCTTGCGGACCCACACCTCTCCCATTCAGGTTCGCGTCATGGAGAAGCAATCGCCGCCCGTTCGGGTGATTGCTCCCGGGGCGGTCTATCGTGTCGACTCGGACATATCCCATACCCCCATGTTTCATCAGATCGAGGGGTTGATGGTTGGAGAAAATATCTCTTTCGGAGATCTCAAGGGAATCCTGACAACCTTTGTTCACCAGATGTTTGACGAACAAACGAGTCTGCGTTTCCGACCAAGCTTTTTTCCGTTTACAGAGCCCAGCGCCGAAGTCGACATCCAATGCGTGATGTGCCGAGGCCGGGGATGTCGCGTGTGTTCCCATACCGGCTGGTTGGAGGTCCTTGGCTCCGGGATGGTGCATCCGGCTGTCTTTGAAATGGTTCATTATGATACGGATCGCTACACCGGATTCGCCTTTGGCATGGGGATCGAACGGATCGCCATGCTCAAGTTCGGCATCGACGATATCAGGAAGTTCTACGAGAACGATATCCGATTTCTGCAACAGTTTTAGTCAATAGTCATTGGTCAATAGTCATTAGTGTTGTTTCCACCCTTTTGTATTCATGCGCTGGACGGTAACAAATAGACTTCATTACCAATGACCGGTGACGAATGACCGGTGACCAATAATGAAAGTAAGTCTTAGCTGGTTGCGTGATTACATTCCTGTCGACACGGACGTGGCCGAACTGGCCGACGCCTTCACCATGGCGGGCCTGGAGGTTGAAGCCCTAACGGATCGATACGCCTATCTGGAACGGGTGGTGGTAGGCCGTATTGTGGACATAGCCGCCCATCCCGATGCGGACGGTCTTTCTCTTTGTAAGGTGGATGTAGGTTCGGAGTCAAAGGCCATTGTCTGCGGCGCTTCCAACATCGAGAAAGGCCACTTGGTTCCCGTAGCCCTTCCCGGCGTTCAACTTCCATCCGGTGAAAAGATCGAGGCCGGGCGTATCCGAGGACAGGTTTCCGAAGGGATGCTTTGCTCTGAAGCGGAATTGGCCATTGGAACGGACCGGTCCGGCATTCTGCTGCTTCCGCAAAACGAGACTCCCGGGCGAGGTATTGCTGCGGCGATGGGCCTTTGCGACATCGTCTTCGAGTTTGACCTGACCCCCAACAGATCCGATTGTCTGAGCATTATCGGCATCGCCCGCGAAGCAGCAGCCATCCTGAAAGTACCGTTAAAAGTCCCCGCAGTGGATCTGCCCGCCGGCGGCACGCCCATCGGCGACCTGGCCTCCGTGACTATCGAGGCTCCTGACGCGTGTCCTCGTTATTCGGCAAGGCTCGTGTCGGACATCAAGGTGGCGCCGTCTCCTTTTTGGCTGCAAGACAAACTGCAATCCGTGGGGCTGCGGGCCATCAACAATGTGGTCGATGTGACCAATTTCGTCATGATGGAAACAGGACAGCCCTTGCATGCCTTTGACTTTAACCGTCTGGCCGAGCATCGCATCGTGGTGAAAAAAGCCCAGGAAGGGGACACATTTGTCACGTTGGACGGCGTAAATCGAAGTCTCCCACCCGACGCCCTGATGATCTGTGACGGGAAAAGCCCGGTGGCTGTCGGCGGCATCATGGGCGGGCTCGACTCAGAGATTGAAGAAGATACCGCACAAGTGCTGATTGAAAGTGCCTATTTCAATCCCATATCCATCCGGCGCACAGCCAAGAGACTGGGATTGAGTACGGAATCGTCCCACCGATTTGAAAGGGGGGTGGACCCGGAAGGCACGATGCGAGCCCTGGATCGGGCGACCCGACTCGTCGCCGATCTGGCAAAAGGACACGTGGCCGGCGGCGTCATAGACCAGTACCCGGCGCCGGTTTCCGTTCAACCCATCACGTTGAGCGTCAAGCGTACAAACCGGCTCTTGGGAACGGCGTTTACACCGGAACAGATTTCATCCCATCTTCAGTCCATTGAGCTTGCCGTAGAGCCCGTCGACGGCAACGACACGCTCCGCGTCGTTGCTCCGACATTTCGCGTGGACCTGAAGCGGCCTCAAGACCTCATGGAAGAAGTGGCCAGGCTCAGCGGCTACAACGCCATTCCCACCACGCATCCCGTGTCTCACGTGATCGCAAAAAAAAGAAATAAAAGACTGCGGGTTCGAGATACGCTGCGCCGGGTTCTTGCAGGTTGCGGATTTTCCGAGATCATCACGTATAGCTTTATCGGCGCCAACGCCTGTGACAAATTGTCGTTGGCGGAAAACGACCGACGCCGTCAGGTGGTGACCATCCTCAACCCTCTGACCGAAGACCAGGACGTCATGAGGACGTCGTTGTTGCCGGGGTTGTTGGATACCATGTTCAGAAACGCCGCCCAGAGAAATGACAACCTGATGATCTTTGAACTGGGCAACGTTTTTTTCAATACCCCGGCCCGGGAGCTGCCCGACGAGGTGGAGATGATCTCAGCGCTTTGGACCGGCGCCCACCGCGGCAGGTGCTGGCTCGGCAAGCAGAGGCCTGTGGATTTTTACGACGTCAAGGGCGTCGTTGAATCCCTGTGCCGGGCGTTGAATATTGGAAAAGTACGCTTTAAGGCCCCAGGAGATACAGAGTATCCCTATCTCAGACCCGGGCACACGGCCCAAGTGATCGCAAAAAATGATACCGTAGGTGTTGTAGGGGAAATTGGAAAAAACATCTTGGCGGGTTTTGCGCTGAAGCAACCGGCATTTTGCTTTGACCTGAACTTTGACCGCCTGGTCGATCTGACCGAAGAAGAGAAACGAGTCAAGCCGATTTCCAGATTCCCCGCCACCGACAGGGATGTCGCCTTGATCGTCAATGAAGCCGTTGAAGCCCAGGCTGTATTGGACTTCATTCACAGCCGTGGCCAGGAACTCATTGAGGACATCGAGATCTTCGATGTATACAAAGGCAAGCCCATCCCTTCGGGCAAAAAGAGCATGGCGTTGAAGTTGACCTATCGCTCCTTTAAAAGAAACCTTACAGACAGTGAAGTCAACGACATCCATAAAACCATCATCGGACAGATGCTGAAGGAATTTGACGCGCAACTGCCGACGAAGTGAAGGGGGTCGCTCTACGAGATAATCGACCATGTTTGTATCTGCCTCGATGCGGGATTTATTGCAGATATGGAATCTGAAAAGCTAAAAGAAAAATGTCTCCGTGCGGTAAGATTAGTGAATGGCTATGTCCGCTACCTGAAAAATAGAAAGACCGAAGAATCTACCGATCTCGAATAACTAGGAGCTGTTAACGCTTTACGAATAACCAATAACGAATCTCGAATACCGAAAAATGAATAAAAAACACATTGTCCAGGCCATCCACGACAGGGTGGGATTCTCGAAGCGCGAAACCACCGCTATTGTGGATAAGACCATCGAAGTGCTTACGTCCTGCCTGGCCGGAGAAGAACCCGTGCTGATCTCTTCTTTCGGCAAGTTCGACATCCGCGAAAGAAAGGCGCACAAAGGCAGGAACCCGCAAACTGGAGAGGCCATAACCATTCCTGCCCGCAAGGTGGTTACCTTCCGGGCTAGCCGCGTGCTGAAGGAGCGGATCAATGAGGCCCACAGGAACCGAGATACCGGATAAACGGTATTTCAGGATCGGTGAGGTGAGCGCCTTGACCGGCCTTGAAACCTACGTGCTGCGATACTGGGAAACGGAATTTCCGGACATCAAGCCGGTCAGGTCCCGGGCCGGACAGCGTTTATACCGGAAACAGGACATTGAAACGGTTTTTGTCATCAAAGAACTTCTTTACGACAAACGATTCACCATCGCCGGCGCGAAGCAGCACCTTAAGACCCGCCGTCAAACCAACCATCCCGGGAACGATCCGGAACCCATCACCTTGGAAGAACTCAGGAAAGAACTCGCCGCCATCAGGGATTTCTTAAGGGAATCCTGAACTATCGGACTTATTTGTCAGGTAACGGCGTTGCCGCACCCTGACCTACGGCTTTGATCTGTTTCTAAATTCGAATGACAGAAAGACCAAAAAATTCCAAACAGTTTTATTCCCGGGGCTGTTATTTGTCCGACACATTTCTCGCGCCAAGATAAGATGAGAAGGCGCAAAGAAGCCAAA
>CAYSGJ010000158.1:0-9687 GCA_964430705.1 uncultured Desulfobacterales bacterium
GTCCTTACGCGGCCTTTGCGGCGAGTTTTGGCCGCCTGGAGGACCGATGCCCATAGGCCGGAAAACGGTGTTACTTGAGCTTTATAGAGAACTGTAAAATATTTTAAACACAACCGTTGACATCGAGGCAATGATGAATGATAAAACCAGATTAATCGAATTAATAAAAGAAAAATCTTTTAGACAGTCCGGCACGCCTTCCTTCCCGTTGTCATCGGGCAAAATGAGCCCATATTACTTCAATTTGAAAGCAGTGACAACGGATGCGGAGGGAGGATTTTTGGTTGGATCTGTTGTTTTTGACGAAATACAAAGATTGGGGCTTCGCCCCAGAGCGATTGGCGGTTTAACCATGGGAGCTGATCCGATCGCCCTGGCTACGGCTTTTACCTCATTTCTAAAAAACGATCCCATTCAAGCATTTATGATAAGAAAAGAGCCGAAGCCACACGGATTGGGCCTGCAGATTGAAGGAAACATCCAAAAGGGTGACAGGGTTGTCATTATCGACGATGTTGTGACCACCGGCACATCCACAATAAAGGCTATGGAAACAGCCAAAAAATACGGGCTGACTATTTTGGCTGCCATAGTATTGGTTGATCGTTGTGAAGAAAACGGCAAAGAAAATATAGAAGCTCAGGGTGTATCCATGCACCCCGTTTTTACTATTAAAGATTTCGTATGACTGTAGCGCCCTTAAAACACTGAAGCTTTTCAAAACACTAAATTGTTGCAAGATTTCAAGGCTGCTCGCTAACGGTTTATCGGATCTATTCGCTCCAGGTAGAGGGTAAAGGCGGTTCCCCGACCTTCAGCGCTTTTGACATCGATTCTTCCCCCGTAGGATTCAAGAAGTCGGTGGACGATGGAAAGCCCCAATCCCGTACCTTGGGTGCGGGTTGTAAAAAAAGGATTAAAAATCTGTTTCTGAGTCTCTTCAGACATACCGTAACCATCGTCGGAGATTTCGATACTGGCCAACCCTTGAGATGCTTTGCATATCACCTTAACAGTGCCATGGCCATTAATCGCCTCTGCAGCATTCAAAAGTAGATTCCACAAAATCTGGCGCAAATGCTTTGGGTCCATCCGTGTCCATACGCTCGGACTCAACTCCTGGACCACTTCGATTCTTTGACCAGATCCGGTGTCTTTTTCGAACAATGCCAGTGTTTCTCCAATAGCCGGCCCGAGATCCACGGGTTCCGCTTTGCCTGATGTAGGACGTGCGAAAAGGAGAAAATCGTTGACCAGTGTGTTCAATCGATCGGCCTCTCTGAGTACAATCTGCATCAGCTTGGCCGACACGGGCGTCATGTCAACCTGTTTGTCAAGCAGCTGGATAGACCCGGTCATAGAAGCAAGGGGGTTTTTGATCTCGTGCGCTATACCGGCAGCCATCTCCCCCACTGCAGCCAACCTTTCCACCCTTTTTATGTGCGACTCCATGATTTTCAGTGCCGTTAAGTCTTGAAAAATTAATAAGTTGCCAAGACCCTTGCCATCAGGCGCCCGCAAAGATGATACAGAAAACCCCAGATATCCTTCGTTGCCGTCTTTTTTTCTGAAAGTCACATCGTGACGGTAAGGCTTTTTCTCATGGGATAGAGCAGGAAAGGCGCAGTATCGCGCCACTTCGGGAAATATAGTCTCCAAGGATTTCCCTTGGGCCTCAGATCTGCTGAAGCCCGTTATGACTTCCGCCGCAGTATTGAAGGATGTTATCCTGCCCGCCACATCAAAAGTCAGCAATCCACTATCCATGCTGTGAACAATGCTGGCATTAAAGGCTTCCAACTGTTTGAAATCTTTTTGCTTAGCCTCTAGTTCTTTTTCGGTTTTAACGGTTTGTTGGGCAAGGTGATTGCTCAAAAAGGCCACTAAAAAACAAGCCATAATCGTAATCATCACATTGTAGACTACGAATGAGGCCTCGTAGGATGTTGCACCAGGGCCGGAGTCGGTATAGAAAGGTTTCAAAATACCGGAATATTCCAAGCTGATCATAACCCCATACTGCAGGCTGCACAGTGTGGCCATGATGAGACTTCCCGGTTTATAGAGCAAGATACTCGCATACACGATCACAACGAGATAAAGGAAAGAAAAAACACTGGCAATGCCACCTGTCACGTAGATAAGTAACGTTACAAACAGAGTGTCGATGCCGATCTGCCCATAGGTGAACCGCAGGGATGGCCCAAAACGCTTAAAGACAAGAATATACAAAAAGGTAAGGACATAAATGCTTCCGATAAGACCGTAGAGCATAAGAAGGGGCGGGGTAACAAAGGGGGCGCTTCTATGAAGTACCTGGACTGCAATGGTGGAACCCAGCAGAACGGTGGTAAATACCACGCGAAGCAGCATCAGCCACTGGAGCCTTTTAAACAGATAGCCCCTTGAGATCAATCCGTCAGGAAACGCTTCAGCCGCCACATTATCCGCCAACCATGCCTGCCATCTTAAAAATCGGCAAATACATGGACACCACAAGTCCGCCAATGGTTACACCCAAAAACACCATCATGAACGGCTCGATCATGGAGGTAAGGCCGTCAACAGCCACGTCTACTTCGTCGTCATAGTAATCTGCGATCTTCGACAGCATAGAATCAAGCGCCCCTGTGGACTCTCCCACGGCAACCATCTGGCAGACCATGGACGGAAAAACCCCACTCTCACTAAGAGGACCTGCCATGGTTTGACCCTCACTAATGGCGCCACGAACCTTATACACAGCCGCCTCAACAGTCTTGTTGCCCGCCGTCCTGGCAGTGATGTCCAAGGCATCCAAAATGGGAACCCCACTGCTGACCATGGTACCGAGCGTGCGAGTAAATTTGGCTACGGCCACCTTGCGTAACAGTGGCCCAAAAACAGGTAACTTGAGCAGACTATCGTCGACCAGAACACGGCCTTTTTCTGTGCCGTAAAAGCGCTTGAATCCATACACGAAAACCCCAAGGGCACCTATAATATAGAGGATATTGCCTTTTACAAATTTGCTCAAATTGACCACAAGTTCGGTCGGCGCCGGCAGAGCCCCCCCAAAATCAGCAAACATTTTTTCAAAGACGGGAATTACGAAAACCAAAATAACGGCAATTACCAAAACGGCAATAATCAAAACGATGATTGGATAGGTCATGGCCGATTTCACCTGTTTCTTAAGCTTCATGGCCTTTTCCATGTACCCGGAAAGCCGATCCAAAATAGTATCCAAAATGCCGCCCGTTTCTCCGGCAGCCACCATGTTTACAAAAAGGTTATCAAAGATGTCCGGATACTTCTTCAAGGCATCCGCAAGAGTAGACCCGGACTCTACGTTCTCTTTGACCTCTTTCAAAATGTTTTTGAAAGTCTTGTTTTCTTGCTGAGACTGGAGGATATCAAGACACTGAATGAGCGGAAGTCCGGCATTAATCATGGTTGCAAACTGCCGGGAAAAAACCACCACATCAGCGACTTGGACCTTGGGCTGCATGAACGAGACATTTTCAAACAGGTCTTTGGGTTTCTTCTTGATTCTTGTCGGCTTGATCTGCATACGTCGCAACTGGATTCTCGCCGCCGCCTCGTCACGGGCTTCCACCTCGCCTTTCTGAGCAGCACCTTTTTTGTCTTGTCCTTGCCACAAATAGACCGGCATTTGCATCTCCCCTTGCTGGATAGAGTAATCGAACCAAAAAACCACCATGTTTCTCTAAGCATGCCGAACACTTAATACATGCAAGAGCCGTTCCAAACATTCATGCCTTAGCCCAATGGTTTTTCCCCACATACGAAGAACGCCGGCAACCGAATCGGCCTCTCGTAATTTTGGCCGAGCCCGAATCGGATGTTGGTACCCACAAAAGCCCATCCTGTCAATGGAACAAAGCTCTTGCAGGAAATGAACCACAAAACGAATTATATTGACAAAATTAAAATTACGTGAAATATATTTAAGGATTTGCATTTTCAACAAACAACACATGAAAAGGAGGTGATTCCAATGGACTGTTTAACCGTAAAACCAGGCGTAGAATGCATTTTCATGACAAAAAAAGGGTGTTCATTCAACGGAGGCTCTTGCCATCCTGCTGTTGAGGCTTGCGATGGATGCAGCCGAACTTCCCAGTATTCCTCCGGATGGTATTGCATGGCATGCCCTGACCCCTCGACCAAATGGAAGAACGGCAGGTGCAACTTGGCCACCCACGTAAAAGACGCCGTTAAAACCGAAAAAAGCAAAGTCAATCCGCTTAAGGCGTCAAAACGAGGGTCTCGCTAGTCATGCACAATGCCGCTTTTCCCTAACAGGCTGTCATCCGAAGCAAAAGGCCTCTCCCCAGCCGGGAAATATTTCCGACACATTTTTTTCGCAATATCCGGCTAAGCGGGAAACAACAATGCCAACAATTTTTTCTGTCATAGGACAAATGGTGGCCTTTGTCCAGAACGCAGTTTAGATTTATGAACAGGGCATGAGACGGGCCGATTTGGATTTGGGCGACAGCCTGTGTTTTTTTGTCTTCCTTCCACCTTCGATAACCCTCACAATCCAACCAAGGCGGTGCAGCGACAGACCGGTTTGCTTCGCCACCAGACACAGTTTGTAAACAGGCATGTCCAAAAACCTTAAGGAATGCACTTCCTATTCTATCGAGAATGTGTATAATCACACCCGCTGGACTGTTGCCTTACATGCCTAATTCATGGACAATATGCAGCTCCGGGCAAGCTGTAAATTTTTGTATAACCGATTGTTACGGTGGGCTAAAGCGAAAAATAGATTCAGGTCTTCGCTTGCCGCGGACCTTGCCGTCACCGGGATATTTCCTTCTAAATATGCTTGATTTTCGGAGGTGCTCCAATGCCAAAAACCAAAAAAGTACTCAACCTTTTAAGGGGAATAAGCCATCAAGGCTCCATTGCCGCAGCGCAAAAGATCCTTCAAAAAGCCGAGAAGGAAGCTTTCGAGAAGTTTGGTGAGGGAATCACTAACTACACCAATACCTACGCGAAATTTCCCGGAGTAACTCCCTTTGTTGAATACCTTGCACAAAGACACGGCATGAGCAGCGACCGGGACAGCGACGGAATCTATATCCTGGAAGGTGGGATGCATGCCAATACCATGGTGTTCAATGCCCTTGGGACACGAAAGCCTGTCTTGGTTGACGAGTTTCTCTATGACAGGTGCCTGGAAACACTGATTTTGCTTGGATTCAAGGTAATCGGCGTTCCCATGAATGACGACGGCACGGATACCAAAGCCTTGGAGGATCTGATCAAAAAGTATGAACCCTCAGCCTTTTGGAGCAACATACGTTACAACAATCCCACCGGGCTGTATATCAACATAGACAACGTACGGGAAACGGCACAGATCTGCAAAAAATACCATGTGGTCAGACACATTGATGATGCCTATGAGAATTGTGGAATGGGTGTTCAAGGCGCCCCGAATGAAGGCCCTGTGGATTTATCACACCCAGCCATGCGGGAAGTCATCCTGGTCAGGATGACAACCAAAGAGTTCAGCCCGCATGAAAAAATCTCCTGGATAGCTTGCGGACCGGAAGCAAGAATTTCGAAAAGAATTATCAACCTTGCCATTTCATCTCGGTTGAATGGCCATTACCGGCTTCAAGCAGCTTTCTTTATGGCAATGCAAAATAGCGACTACGAAAAACATATCTCCATGGTGAACAAAACATTTTATCGACCCAGAAGCGCTTCCTTGAACCGAGGATTGGAAGAATTTTTCAAGGGATTCAAGGTACATCCTATTCGGGATGCCTCCTTTTTTACAACCCTTTGGCTAAAAGATACGGACCTTGAGCATGGGAAAAGGGTGGTTGATGAGGCAAAGAAAATGAATACGCTGGTGACACCCGGCGTATCCGCCATCGCCCCCGTTGACCTGGACAATCAACCGGAACAAGCAACACGAAACGGCTATGTTGTAGGTATAGACCCTATGTCCAGGCATTGCATACATGCTATTGATAAAATGGGTGGATTCCCCGTCAGATTGGCCCCAAATGCCTGTCCCGGAGAAGATGACCCGTATGAAGCCTTGAGAATCCTGAGAAATGCTTATGACAACGTCATGTCGGCAATGTAACCAGTCTATTAAAAACAGATTCGTAAGGCTTTAGCTTCCGGAAAACCCGGAGGGTTCAAGTTTTTCCGCCCGGCGCTGATCATTTCGGTACGGTCAGACCAAATATTTGAGAAACATAGCGATGGCCCCCAAAAAAAAGCCGAACCCAGACCGCCCCACATTTAAGGCAAAAAATCGGCGCATCACAAGCGCAGGGAAATGGGTTTTCTTCTACGTCCTTATAGGCCTGGTCGCAGGCCTGGGCGCCGTCGTATTCCAGTACCTGTGTCAGATTGGTCTATATGTCTTCCTGGAACAGTTGGCAGGCTACAGGCCCGAAGCGCCGGCCGGAGAGCATCATCTGTTCCCTCCGACGGGAAAGCCTTTTAGCCCCTGGATGCTGTTCCTGCTGCCGGGGCTCGGAGGACTCTTCAGCGGGTGGCTTGTCTATACCTTCGCCCCGGAGGCGGAAGGTCACGGGACAGATGCCGCCATCGATTCCTACCATAACAAAGCCGGATTCATCAGAGGACGAATTCCTTTTATCAAAACCATCGCTTCTGCGGTAACCATTACGACGGGCGGTTCAGGGGGTCGTGAGGGGCCCATCGCTCAGATCGGCGCGGGCTTTGGGTCTTTTCTGGCCACCAAATTCGGCCTTTCCGACCAGCAACGCCGCATCATGTTGGCGGCCGGCATCGCCGCCGGCGTCGGCGCTATTTTTCGGGCTCCTCTGGCTGCCGCCCTTTTTGCAGCCGAGGTGCTCTACCGCGAACATGAATTCGAATCTGAAGTCATTATCCCGGCGGGGATTTCTTCTGTTGTCGCCTATTGCCTCTTTTGTCTCATCTTCGGGTGGGGCTCCCTTTTTGAGTCTCCGGATTTTGTTTTTCGCAACCCATTGGAACTGGGGCCGTACATTGTCCTTGCTTTTGTCTTGGCTGGAGGCGGATTTCTTTACGTCAAATCGTTTTACGGCATCCACGGATTTTTCAAAAAATTGAAAGTGCCGAATTATCTTAAGCCGGCCATCGGTGGGCTTTGCACAGGAGCAATCGGATGCCTTTTCCTCAAAGAGACCCTCGCCTTCGGCTACGGCTCAGCCCAAATGGCGCTTAACAATGAATTGCCCACACTCTTTTTGCTGGGATTAGCCTTTGGAAAAATACTGACAACGTCTTTTTCCATAGGCTCCGGCGGAAGCGGCGGTGTCTTCGGTCCGTCCGTCGTCATCGGAGGAGCTTTTGGCGGAGCGGTCGGCAGGATCTTTCACGGTATCATGCCCGGCATCGTCATGGAACCGGGCGCCTTTGTCATCGTGGGTATGGCGGGCTTTTTTGCCGCTGTTTCCAATGCACCTATTTCCACCATCATTTTTGTCAGCGAAATGACCAACTCCTATCATTTGCTTCTGCCCAGCCTGCTGGTTTGCTCGCTTGCCTTGCTCCTTTCCAAAAAATGGACCATCTACGAGAAGCAAGTCGGTTCCAGAATGGATTCTCAGGCACACCGCGGGGATTTCTTTGTAGACGTACTGGGCAGTATACGGGTCAAAGAACTCATGCCCAAAGTGAGGCAGGTCAAGGTGATTCCGGAACACATGCCTCTGGTTGCTTTTCGGAATATATTCTCCGAAACGGATCAACATTATTTCCCGGTGGTTAACGACGATAATCTTCTATCCGGTATTTTTTCCATCAACGACGTCCGAGGCATTATTTTTAATGGGGAAATCGGCGATCTGGTGGTCATGAAAGATATCGCCAACCCCGGCATTATTTTCACCACGCCTTCCGAAGATCTCAATGAGGTATTAAAAAAATTCACCATTCGTAATATTCAGCGATTGCCGGTGGTCAAAGACGAGAATCACAGGGTCTTGATCGGTATGTTGGACCGCAGGGAGGTCATTGAATACTACAATCAACGGGTCGACGAGATCAAGTCAAGCAATCAGAGAATTCACATTGAATCGGATCGTGAAATCAACCAACTAAAAAATATTCCGGTACGCTTGGCCATGCGAAGCCCTGTTGAGACCATACGCGCGGACATGTCTTTAAAAAAAATAAGGGATCTTGTCTTCGCCAGCAAGCACAGCAGCTTTGCTGTTGTGGACGACGCGGAAAGACTGATCGGCGTTATCTCTTTGTCGGACTGCCAAAAAGTATTTGATGCAGACAAGGAGAAAACAACAACGGCTCAAGACATTGCCACATGCAATCTGGTCACCGTGACAGAAGACGACAGTCTCTTTCTTGCACTCAGCAGAATCGTTCAAGGCGACTTTTCTATTCTCCCCGTCGTGGAAAAAGGCAATCCGGAATCTCTCCGTGGCATTATCAGCCGCCGGGATATCATGTCCACTTACGACGATATAGTCATTAAAAAAAACCCTGGACACGGATAAATATCGGCATTCGGAGCACGAGGCTCCGGGTTGTCTCCTTAAAAAAGGGCTGTCGGTGTCGGAAACACATCGGCGTTTCACATTGTAGATGGACACTCCCTAGTATTTGACTTGTTTGAGAAACAACCCATGAGCAGGCGCTGTAGCCCCGGCCCGTTTTCGGTCTCCCGACCGTAGAATGCTCTCAAAACCATCAGGAGATGTTTTCCGTTTTCCGACATCCACCAAGGTCCCTACGATGTTGCGTACCATAAAGCGCAAAAAACCGTCGGCTTCAATACTAAAAAGCAGATAGTCGCCCCCATCCCTTTGTGCAAGGTGCGCATTCATGACGGTCCGCACCGAGGTCGACCGGGCACTGCCCGCACCTTCAAAGGCTGAAAAGTCGTGGGTTCCCTTTAGACAGGCCAGGGCCTCTTTCATGCTTTCCAGGTCCAGCTTTGTCCTCACATGCCAGGCATATTTCCGGCTAATGGCCACAGGAACGCGCCGATTCACGATGACATACTCGTAAATCTTACTGATGACATCATATCGCGCGTGGAAGCTATCAGAAGCGTGCTCGCAGTGGGTGATAACAATGTCCTCCGGCAAAAGGCTGTTTAAGCCGTTTCTAAAAACATCGGCTGTAAGTGCCGTGTCCATGGCAAAATGAGCCACTTGGCGCCATGCATGGACACCGGCATCCGTACGCCCGGATCCAACAACCGTTGTAGATTGTTCCGTCATTATCTTCAAAGCGGCCTCAATAGTCCCTTGAATGGTCGGAAGCGCCTTCTGACGCTGCCAACCATGATAAGCAGTGCCGTCATACTCGATTGCCAGTTTAAAACACTGTTGCATCTGATGGATAAAATCACACGAGGAAGGATTTATTTTAGTTTCATCCGGTTAAAGCGTATTCCTTCAATCCTCCACGAAGTCGGGTGTTTTGGTGTCAACCGGCAAACTGTCTGAGCGAATTAGAGCGCGTTGGGGCGGGTCCAATCAATGCGCACGGCAACAGGGTAAACGGGTCGTTCTTGTCAGTCCTTTGATTTTACCGGCTTGGATCAGCTTCGCCCCTTCGCGCACTTATGAGCGAGTTTTTGCTGGTTGATACCAAAATAGCCGGCTGTTAACACACACTGCTATCCCTCAAGTATGCTTTAACCGGATGAACCTTATTTTTGTTGTTTGC
>CAYSGJ010000159.1:0-12126 GCA_964430705.1 uncultured Desulfobacterales bacterium
CTGGCTGCCGGACGGCGGGTTCGCGAATCCGTCCCGTTACCCCGCCGTCAACCAGATTCCGGAAGCCGCCGAGACCCGTACGCGTCTGGAAGCTTATGCCGAAGAAGAAAAAACCGCCGGCCTTACTCCAAAGGACACCCGGGTCAAACTCGTCAGGGAAACCGCTTACACGTGGCTTAACCGCCTAGTGGCTTTGCGTATGATGGAAGACCGAAAGATCATCAAGTCCACGGTAAGCAAGCTGGATAAATCCAATAGTTTCATCTTCTGGCTCACCGCGGATGGGCACGAGGAGATGTATGCCCTCCACCAAAAGGGAGCCTTGCCGCAGAACGCTATGGGAGAGGGCCCGAGTGACGTGGCTTATCGAAATTTTATGCTGTGGCAATGCGCTAAGCTGGCCGAGGACGTTTCTGTTCTCTTTGATCCCGAAAACCTACCGAGTCGACTGTTTCCTCGGCCGCCGGTTCTAAAACACGTCGTCGAATCCATGAACCGCGAGGACATAGTGGAGGCATGGCAGACCGGAAATGAAGAGACAGTCGGTTGGGTGTACGAAGGCTTCATAGAGGAAGAAAACAAAGCGGTTTTTGAAAAATTTGGAAAAGGAAAAAAGGTCAACCCTGATGAAATCGGTGCAGCCACCCAACGGTTCACTCCCAAATGGATTGTTCGTTATCTTGTTGAAAACTCCCTTGGCAAGATCTGGTTAGAAATGCACCCGGATAGCTCTTTGGTGGAAAAACTTGGTTATCTTGTGCCGACCCCAAGAATTAAACGTCCTGTAAAGCCAGCGAAGGATATCACCTTTCTCGATCCCGGCTGCGGGTCAATGCACTTTGGACTCGTAGCCTTTGATCTTTTAGCGGAGATGTATAGGGAAGAATTGGAGAGTGCTGGACGATCGGGATGGCCGGAGAAACCAAGTGTCTTCTCACAGGATGACATTCCGGGGAGCATCATTGCCAATAATATCCATGGAATCGACATAGATCTGCGAGCAGTTCAGCTTTCGGCCCTTACTCTTTTCCTCAGGGCGCGAACCTTGAACAATAAGTGTGCTTTTACTGATCGAAACTTGACCTGTTCCAATGTTGAAGCTGTGACAGGTGGACGATTAGAAGAGATCATCTCACAATTTCAGTTCAGTCACCCTATCCACGAACGTATCCTCCGTGCAATAGCGTCTCGTATGAAGGATTCGGATCAGCTTGGAAGTCTGCTTCGACTGGAAAAGACACTTGAATATCTTATTTCCGAGGAGCGTAAACGGGTTGACGCCAAAGAACAGGCGGAACTCCCCTTTCCCGGAATAACTGCTGAACATTTCACAACTAAAGAGGGTGTTGAAAAGTTTTTCGAGATTCTTTTTGAGCAGTTGATGCGGCATCTGGACGGATTCGTCCAATATTCCCGGGAAAAAGGGATCGACCCAGGACACTTCGCCGCTGAGGCCGCCAAGGGTATGCGTTATCTTCGATTGGTTGCGAGGCAATACGATGTTGTTGCCACCAATCCTCCCTATATGAGTCGACGTAACATGTCTCCGGTTATCGCCAAACACCTGGACGATCACTACTCCAATACAAAAGGCGATCTGTATGCGGCATTTATTGCTCGATGCCTTGAGCTTGCGGCGTCCGCCGGCAAGGTGGCTATGGTTACCCAGCAATCGTTCATGTTCATCAAAACTTACGAAAAAATGCGTGATCACTTGAGGGAAATGGCCGTCTCGGACTCCATGGCTCATCTCGGTCCCAAAGCCTTCCCCAACATCACAGGAGAAAAAGTTAACACAACTGCGTTTGTTTTATGTAAGGAGGCTAGCACTAAGAAAAGGCGGGCTCATCAAGGCACCTATTTTCGCCTTGTGCGCGAAAGGGATTCGGAGGCCAAGCGAATCGCTTTTGAAGACGGGCTTGCTGCTTTGAAGACCGGCCTGCACCCGTTGGTTTTCACCTGTCGGCAGGAGGATTTTGACGCTGTTCCGGGTAAGCCGTGGGTCTATTGGATGTTGGAAAAGATACGGGAATTGTTTCTCAACCTCAAGACTCTGAAACAAATCGCTCCTGCAATACATGGTACCGCCACTTATGATAATAAGAGATTTCTGAGATTCTGGTGGGAACCTGGTATTAGCTTAGTTATAAGAAATGCACGATCCTTTAAAAGTCTTAATGGCATTGACTTCCCTTACATTCCGTACATGAAGGGAGGTGCACCAATTGCATGGTACGGTAATCAATCATATGTTCTCCGTACGAGAAAATGTGGCAAAGAATTGTCTGAATTTCTGTCCACTAAGAGGGACACTATCAGAGCGGAAGGATATAATTTCCGAAAAGGTATCACGTGGAGCCTCACAAGCTCTAAAGGATTTGCGTCCCGGCTTTCGCCTGGAGGATTTATTTTTGATGTCAATGGAATGACATGCTTTCCTCCTGATGACCTTCTTTATACAATTCTTGGCACTCTAAACACATCTGCAGCACAGAGTATTCTGGGGGCGTTGAACCCAACCATAGCGTTCCAGGTTGGAGATATTGAACGTTTACCCATTCCATCACAATCATCGGTCAAGCTTGATTCCCTGGTGAAACAGGCAGTTGCGCTAACCCGGCAGGATAGCGTCGATAGCGAAACCACCTACGATTTTGTCCATCCGGCATTGTCGGTTGCTAAAGTGGAGGAATGCCATCGCCGGATGCGTGAAATCGAAGAGGAAATTGACAAGGAGGTGACCCGCCTGTACGGTCTGACCGAAGAGGATCGCCTCGCGCTTAAGGCCGAGTTGGAAGGCGCGGTTTCTGCCACGAACGAAGATGAGGAAGAGAGTATAGCGAAAGACCTCGATGACGATGATTCAACTGAAAGTGCCTGGACCGAACCTACCTTGGCCAGGGCATGGATCAGCTATGCCTTTGGCACGGTGCTTGGCCGGTATGCCATCGGCGAACCGGACGGGCTGGGTCGAGGGGGTTTTGATCCAAAAACTGCCGCTGCAATGCGCGCCTTGATTGATGCGGACGGGGTAATGGTATTGGAAAAGGGCCACCCACAGGACATCACGGCCCGAACGCTCCAATGCCTGGAACTGATGCGCGGCCGGGAAACTGCTCATTCTTTGATCCGCAACGCTATCGCATCTAATGGAGATCCCGAGGATTCTCTGCGCGGTTTTCTGGATCGATTCACCGGCACGCCCGAGTCATCCTTCTGGCGCCATCATTTCCAGCTTTACCGCAAGCGGCCCATCTACTGGCCCCTGCAATCCCCCAAACGCAAGTTCACGGTGTGGGTTTTTCAGGAGCGTTTCACCAGGGACACGCTTTTCAAGGTGCGATCGGAATTTGTGGACCCAAAGGCCCGCCGGCTTGAATCCCGCATCAAGGAACTCAAGGTTAAGGCAGAGCAAAGCGCGGGGGCGGAGAAGCGAAGACTGGAAAAGGAAGCCTCCCAACTGGCAGACGTATTCGATGACGTGCAGGAATTTTCCAAACGTTTGAATGCCATCATCCAGAGAGGCTATACGCCCCACATCGACGACGGGGTCCTCATCAATGCCGCGCCGCTGTGGGAACTCCTGCCATCATGGCCGGACACCAAAAAAGCGTGGCAGGAACTGGAAGATGGTAAATACGACTGGGCGCACCAGGCCATGGACCACTGGCCCGACCGTGTAAAAGAACAGTGCAAAACCAACAAATCCTTCGCCATCGCCCAAGGGCTGGAATGAGCTATGAACAATATGATCAAAATCATTTGAATAGACAAACCCTATGAGGTGACAGGCCATGCAGGCAACCATTGAAAAATTGAGACTCACAGGAGTCGGGCCGGCCCCGGAGATGGTGTTCGATTTTGGACCTCGCCTGAATCTTTTCACCGGCGACAACGGATTAGGAAAGACCTTTCTGCTGGATGTGGTCTGGTGGACATTGACCCGGACCTGGGCCGGGAATCCCGCGTTGCCTTTCGACCAGAGACGGACCCCGGAAATCGCGTTTTCACTGCGCGGAGCCCTGGATTCCATGCTGATAAAGTCTGCGTTTGACGCCTCCTCCCAGACCTGGAAATTTCCCAGAGGTCGGCCTGTGAAACCCGGACTCGTGATTTATGCGCGGGTAGATGGTGGCTTTTCCGTCTGGGATCCTGCACGAAACTACTGGAAACCGCAGGCACCCGAGCAAGTTGCTGAAGAAGAGCCTCGACCGGAGCCATTTCATTTTTCAACGGAAACCCTGTGGAACGGGTTGGAAAGAGAAGACGGCAAGGTCATATGCAACGGTTTGCTCAGAGACTGGGTCAGTTGGCAGTTGAAACAGAGCGAAGATTTCAAGAGCCTCGACCAGGTATTGGCAAAACTCAAACCCGAAGAGTTTGCTGTCTGGGAAATAGGAGAGCCCGGACGTTTTTCTCCCGATGATGTCCGCGATATCCCCACCCTTGTGTTACCCTATGGCCGCATCCCCATTACGCATGCCTCGGCAGGCGTTCGACGCATCTTAGGCCTTGCTTATCTGCTGGTATGGGCGTTGAGTGAACATCGTGAGGCGGCAAAACTCAGGCAGGAGAACCCAACCGACCGCCTGATCGTTCTTTTCGATGAAATCGAGGCCCACCTGCACCCACGGTGGCAAAGGCTCTTTCTTCCCGCACTCATCGATGTCCTTTCCGGGAAAAAAACGGTTCCCAATTGCCAATTGCTGGTGTCCACCCATTCGCCCCTCGCCACCGCCTCAGTAGAAACCGTGTTTGACGAGTCGCTGGACCGACTGTTTACCTTCGATTTGTTGAATGGTGCCGCTTCCGCCCGGGAAATCCCCTGGGCCAAACAGGGTGACGTTATCAATTGGCTCGTTTCGGAAGCTTTTGGACTGCAACAGGCTCGATCCAAGGAGGCGGAGGTTGTCGTGGAAACCGCGGAGCAATGGATGAGAGGCGATCGGGCAAGCCTTCCGAAGGGCATGAAGACCGAAGAGGAAATCCACCGGGAGCTGCTGCGGGTCCTGGCCGATCATGATCCTTTCTGGCCCCGGTGGATCGTCGAAAAGGAAAGGCATCGGTCATGATCCACTTCGAACAGCCGCAGGAACCTCCCGAGTTTGATGTGCGCTGTCGGCAACGCGGCAACCGATGGTTGGAGGAAAATCCAGATGCCAAGCGACCCATGGATTATTGGACAGATTTTAAGCCTCAGTTGGCAGACGGCTTCTTCGACCTCTGCGCCTACACGGTCATGTACGCACCCAACGGCACGGTAGACCATTACCTGAGCTGCAAAAATCACCGCCATTTGGCCTATGAATGGTCCAACTATCGATTTTGTGCGGACTGGCTGAACAAATCAAAACACAACGCCGACGACAGCGTGCTGGACCCTTTCGAGGTTCGGGACGGGTGGTTCGAAATATTGCTGCCCTCGCTCCAGATGGTTGTCACGGATGAAGTTCCCGAGCATTTGCGTGATAAAGCCGGGCATACCCTGACCCGCCTTCACCTTCGGCACGATGAACGGGTGATACGCCAGCGCCGCGAATGGTACCGTATGTATCAATCGGGGGAGCTGACGCTGGATGGTCTTTCCACAAAGGCGCCTCTTATTGCTGCAGCCATTAAAAAGCAACAGAATGAGGGGATATAAAATCTGCCATGACTAAGCTATCCGACAAAATCCGAAGCATGATCGCCCGGCAGGTAAAAAACCGGGGAATCGTTGTCTGGTACGATCCTGAAAAGGCATACGCTTCATTGGTCCATGATCTGGGCCTTCCCGAAACTACGGTTCTCCAATACGTGGATTCTTTTTTCCGTCTCCGCCACGAACTCGAACCATTCCTGGAGTTTGTCACACCCGATGGAAAACCCCAGGAGGGGTGTGGGGTGGCCCCGAATGTAGTCGTCTATGTTCCCATGGAAAGGGCCGGGACTTCCTTTGCTCTGATTGAAGCAGAGACTGCCGGCGTCGTGGTTCAACCTGGGGCGGAATCTCCAGAGAGGAACAGCCGGCTGCGGGTGCAGGCGGAAACGTTTTTCTTGGAGGTCGCGCCGGAAAAGGCCGCGCACCTGGCAAGGCAGGTGGAGGAACGGCTGCTTACCCTGGAAGATCTGGACCGCATTGCCGAAGAAGTGGGCAGCATCACCTCGGGTACTCTCAAGCTGGTCTTTGGTGCGGCGTCCCCCATCGAATCCATCATCGAGTTTGCCTCGGGTTCCTCCAAGGACTCCAAGATTTCCAAAAAGAAGGCCCTGGGTGAATTACGAAGCCTGGTACAGTCTGAATTGGGCCTGGATTTTGGCGATACCTTGTCTCCCAAGGAGGCCCGTAAGAACTTGCGCCGAATGATTTTGTTGGCCGAGTTTTCAAGCGCAATCCCGGAATCGGCAAGGCCATCAGCACTCGCCAGCGTCCCCTTGCCGGAAAAGCCCGTGCAACTGGATGCCTTGAAACACCTTTGCGAAACCTGGCGAAACCGTTTGGACTTCCGAGACGGCTATGTGGAAGCGGCCAACGAGCTTGAGAACGCAGCCGCTATTTCCCGGATGACGTTAGATCCAAGTGATGTCGCGGCAATAGAGACTTTTTCTTGCATAGAGTCCCTCCTCATCCGGGCTACGCAGACTTGGTTGCTCGGGGGGCGAACGGAAGAGGCACTTCGTCTGGCAGAAACACGGAAAAATTCTTTCTGGAGCAGGGAGCAGCCCGAACTTTTGTTGAGATGGTCAGCCCTGGAGCTTGCCGCCCGGTTTCTGATGGAATCTGCCGAGGTGAGAGGTCGAATCAAGGGGCTGGATCTTTCAGTGGAAGAAATGGTCAGGGCTTATGCTCTTTTTTCGGAACCCTGGATGATGGCGGACCGTTTGCACCGCCACTGGGAAAGCCGTCTCCTTAGCCTCGACCCGGACGAAATGGAGGAAGACGATTTTGAAAAACTCACGGCTAAAATCAGAAGGGAATATGCAGATCTGGCCGATGAACTGAGCCGCACCTTTGTTGAGCGCTTTCAAAAATCCGGTTACGAAATAGATGGGATTCTTTCTCAATCCCGAGTTTTTTATGACAAGGTTGCCCCTGCCTTGGCCAAAAAGAAAAAAACAGTCTACTTTTTGGTAGATGCGCTGCGTTATGAGATGGCTTCCGAGCTTCTGGAAGGAATGGAAAAGGATTTCAATATTAGCCTCGAACCCGCGATCAGCGGCCTTCCTTCGATCACGCCGGTTGGTATGGCGGCTCTTATGCCGGGAGCCGAAATGGGAATGGAACTGGCATCGGCAAAAGGCGGCGCAAGTGTTATTTTGAATGGCCACACCTTGAAAGACCGCAAAAGCCGATTGGATTATGTGGAGAGAAAAGTTTCCGGCAAAGTCATGGCCCTGAAGTTGGCCAATGTCCTTAGACTGGGAACCAAACGAAAAAAGGAACTAAAAGAAGCCGACCTAATTATTGCGACCTCGCAGGAAATCGACCGCCTTGGCGAAGAAGGAGACCACCACGCCGAGACCCGCCGTTTTATGGATGACATGCTGGAGCAGCTGCGCCGTTCCATCCGCATTCTCGCGAAGGCGGGTGTCGAACATTTCATCATCACGGCAGATCATGGATACTTGTTTGCCGACCAGGTTGATCCGGGGATGCTCATGGATTCGCCTGGAGGGACTGTTGTGGAATTGCATCCTCGCGTATGGATAGGAAAAGGCGGCGTCGATACCGAAGGCTATTTGCGTGTTGCGGCAAGCGAGCTTGAGTATGGTGGCGATCTGGAAATGGCATTTCCCCGTGGTCTTTCCTGCTTCCGGGTAAAGGGAGGTGTCGGTGGATATTTTCATGGTGGCATATCGTTGCAGGAGATGGTGATACCCGTTGCTGTTTTGGAACCTAAGATATCAAAGGGGATTGGCGGCGCGACGGAGATAAAGGTTCACCTTGAATTCGGGAAACCGGCGATCACCAACCGCTTTTTCTCTATGGTCGCCACCCTTGAAGTGCACGGCCTTTTCAAACTGGAGGAAGTTCGAATTAGGGCTGCTGTGCTCTCCAACAAAAAGGAAGTCGGCTTCTGCGCAATGGCCGCCTATGGTTATGAAGAGGGCTTGCGTGAAATCACAATGCGGCCTCAAAAACCGAATGCTTTGACCTTTATGCTTTCGGAGGATTTCGAGGGCAACAATGTGACGGTCAAGATCGTAGATTGCCGAACACAGCTTGAGCTGGCTTCGGTGGCCGATGTTCCTGTCAAACTGGGGATATGACTATGGATGATCATCTCGACTCAAAAGTAACAGAAGTTTTTGCCGGCAAGGTAGTCCGAAAAGACCTTGTGAGAAAAATCAAGGTAGGCGCGAACGTCCCGGTTTTTGTCCTGGAATATCTCCTGGGCAAGTATTGCGCGACGGACGATCCCGTGGCGATAGACGCCGGCCTTCGTGTTGTACACAATACGTTGGCCGATAACTTCGTTCGCCCCGATGAAGCCAACAAAGCGCAGTCAATGGTCAAAGATAAAGGGAGACACACGCTAATCGACAAAGTGAAGGTGCGTTATCTGTCGGAGGATGACAAGCACTGGGCGGAATTGGTCAATTTCGGGCATAAATATGTACATGTGCCTGAGAACTTCTTGAGGGAGTTCGATCGCCTGTTAATGGGTGGTATTTGGGCTCAGATAGATATCCGGCACCTATACGACGAGGAAGCCAAAGGCAAACGGAGTCCGTTCTGGATCGACCATTTGAAGCCGATTCAAATCGCAACCTTCGATCTTGAGGAATTTCGAGAATGCCGACGCAGCTTTTCCGCTGATGAATGGCTCGACCTTCTTTTACGGACCATAGGACTGGAACCACAGCATTTTGATCGCCGACTCAAACTGCTTTTCGTTACACGGATGATTCCGCTATGCGAGCATAATTACAATCTTGTCGAACTTGGGCCACGCGGTACTGGAAAGAGTTATGCCTACCAAGAGCTCTCACCGTATACGATTCTTCTCACTGGGCCCACCACCGTTGCCAATCTTTTTTACAACATGGTCACTGGCAAGATGGGATTGGTGGGTATTTGGGACGCCGTAGCCTTTGATGAAGTGGCGGACCTCCAAAAGATGCAAAAAGAGGTGATCACGACGCTCAAAACCTACTGTGAATCGGGTACCTTTGCCCGCGGCAAAGACGCTCTCACCGGGATGGCTTCGATAGCCATGTTCGGCAACACAAACCAGGCCGTCGATGTGATGGTGCGCTCTTCCCACCTTTTTTTACCGATGCCTGAGATTATCCGGGAAGACATGGCGTTTCTTGATCGCCTTCATTTTTATATCCCAGGCTGGGAGATTCCGAAAATGCGTGTTGAATACTTTACAGACCACTACGGGTTCGTTGTGGATTATCTTGCTGAAGCACTCCGTGAACTACGAAAACACAATTTCACTGAAGCAATAGACCGGCATTTTTCTTTGGGATCTCATCTCAACGCAAGGGATGTAAAAGCAGTCCGAAAAACGGTTTCAGGTTTGATCAAACTCCTTTATCCACATGGTGAAATGACACGCGACGAGCTAGGCGAAATTACGGAACTGGCCATCGAGGGCCGGCGGCGAGTCAAGGAACAACTCAAGAAACTAGGCTCCTTTGAGTACCACAAGACTTCGTTTTCATACATTGACAACGAGACCCGTGAGGAAAGATTCGTGGGAGTCCCTGAACAAGGGGGACGCGACATGATATCCTCCGATCCCCTTGCGCCAGGATCGGTCTATACCGCCTCGGTGGATGATCAGGGTAAGGTCGGGTTGTACCGTCTTGAAGTCGGTTGCTCCCCTGGTACCGGTAAACTGAAAATAGCTGGAGGCATCGACGGCACCATGAAGGAATCCATTCAAAGGGCCTTCGCTTACCTTGCGGCGCAAAAAGTAAAAATCGGCATCTCTCAACAAGTTGACACGACGGATTTCCATGTCGAGGGTATTGACCTCCTCAGTAACCATGTGGCATGCGAAGCCGGCATAGCCCTTATCGTCGCTGTGTATTCTGCCATCAAGAAGCAGGCTGTTTTGCCAGCGTTTGTGATACTTGGTGACCTCAGCATTCAGGGGAACATCAAATCGCTAAGATCTTTGGCAGAGCCTCTTCAGGTAGGCATGGATAATGGTGCCAAACGGGCACTGGTCCCCTTGGAAAACAAGCGAAATTTTTTAGAAGTTTCTGGAGACATCGTTGAGCGGGTAGATCCGATTTTCTTCTCCGATCCCATGACAGCGGCCATGAAGGCGCTAGGGATGACGTAGTGTGGGACTTGGGGACGTGGGACTTGGGGACATCCTATATTCCTCGTGTCAAGCAAAAAATATTGAGTTGTGATTCTAGTTGGTTGCGAGGCCCGTCGTTTTGAGTGCATACTTCTCCTGTGTGACTTGAACCGTGTTTTCGGCGGATACTCTCGCTTTTGAGTGAACTCACAACCTGATCGTTACGTTTATCCGGCATATCCCTTGCGGGATCACCCATCATCCCTTATCCAGGTTTTGAGTTCAGCGAGAGGCCCGGTATTGTCCCTCCCGAGGTCATGTGCCTCAACGTTGGTGATCGGGCTCTCTCGCCGAAATGCTTTAGATTGCTATATATTCAAATAACTCGGATCAAACGGCTCCTTTTTCTTCATTAAAGTCCAGGCAATAACTAATAGTTTTACAGCAAGTTTCACTCGCATCTTGATTCTAATGCCCGGTTCCCTCTGGCGTCCATCCAGTAAACGATGAAAATACGGTCGAAAGGTTTTTGTCAGACTTGATGCAATCACCGCGGACTGAAAGAGGGCATACCGAAGATCCGCCTTTCCTTTTTTCGATATGATCGGCACCGCCGTAGCGCTTTTATTGCCGCTGCGACGGGCATTGAGATCAAAACCGGCCAGCTTAATGACCTGGCTGGCATTTTCAAACCGATGCGGATCGCCGATCGCTGCCAGTACCACCGCCGACACATACGGGCCAAAGCCGGGGATGGTTTTCAAATATTCGTATACCTCGTAGGATTCGCTGATGGCGAAAATCATTTCTTCAATCTCCGCGATCTGCTCTTTGAAATAGTTTACGCTTTCTACCAGCATCTTTGCTTCTAGTTGTGACGCGGCCGTTGCCCGGCAGCCGATGGAATAAGACGCTGTATCCCAGATTTTGTGAAGTCGGCGATACTGGCGAAGCCCTCCATTGCGGGTCGTGACCATCTGGTGAAACTTATCAAAAGCCATATTGCTGATCTTCTCGGGCGATAGGCACCAGCGGACGATGGACAGGTTCTCGGTCTCGGAATATTTCCAAAGTCCGTCCAACTCAGGAAAATACTGGGCCACCAGATTGTTTCGAATCCGCACCCGGCAGCTATGCAGTAGCCGTTTGAGCCGTTTGCGAAACAGCAACAGGCTACGGATGTCGCGTATCCCGTGATCCGGTAAATCGTAGTAGTGGCATTTACCTTGGGCAACCAGGTCAGCCACGTTGGCAGAGTCTTTGGTATCGTTCTTGTCCCAGCGCCCATACAAAGATAACCGATTATTTTTAATTGCTTCGTTGGTCGCATAGACGACCAGATGATCGTGTTGAATCAAAAACTCGGCCAGGGGCTTATGGTAAACCGAGGTGGGTTCGACTCCGAAAACCACCTGTTGGAGTCCTTCCCGATCCATGTAAAACTGTACCTGGGTCAAGAGATGTTCAAACCCGCTGGCGCTGTTTTCCACGATCAACCCTTTCAACACCGTTCGTCCGTTGGGGGTTCCCAAAAAAGCGTGGTGCTTGCTTTTGGCAATGTCGATTCCCACGATCAAATAATCGTTCCCCCCTCTGATCTTTTTCTTGATTTGACGGAATTGTTCGATTCTGCTACATTCACTTTCATTCATCGTAACCTCCTGTTTGCTGTTTTGGTTTTGTCACCTTTATGCTAACAGGAGGTTATTTTTTTTCGCAAGGCGATAATAAATTTTCTTTTTGCTACCCTTGGGAGTATATCTACTACTTATAGTAATATATAACGTAGGTTAAATTATAACTTGATTCGGGAGGGCGAAGCTGTTAGGAAGGTGGGCATGCCGCGTAAATCAAGAATTGATGCTCCTGGAGCCCTTCATCA
>CAYSGJ010000160.1:0-3956 GCA_964430705.1 uncultured Desulfobacterales bacterium
CCCTTTTCAGATTATGGATATGGGGCAAAAGATCGGCTACACGACCGAACAACTTGCTATCGGTTTGGGACGGGCGAATCTGGGTCTTGGATGCGGGAATCCTCTGGCCATGGCCGATCTTCAACCAGGCGAGCAGGTTGTCGATCTGGGAAGCGGGGCGGGATTCGATGCGTTCCTTGCCGCGAAAAGCATCGGGCCGGAAGGGAAGGTTATCGGCATTGACATGACGCCCGAGATGATCGGCAAGGCGCAAAAAAACGCCCAGCAGCTTGATGTCGACAATGTCGAATTCAGGTTGGGCGACATAGAACACTTGCCCGTTGAGGACCATTCAGCCGATGTGGTTCTTTCAAACTGTGTCATTAATCTTTCACCCAATAAAGAGGCTGTGTATAGAGAGATCCTTAGAATCCTCAAGCCGGGCGGGCGGATCTGCATTTCGGATGTGTTGCGTTCAAAAGATATCCCGCAGGACCTTAAAGACGATCCGGCGGCCTACACCGGCTGAATTGCCGGCGCCATCTCGCCCGATGCGGTGAGACGGATGTTGATCGGTTTGGGTTTTGAAGATATCTCGATTGTTAGAAAAGAAAACAGCGAAGAAATCATAAAGGGTTGGAATTTCAAAGAGGGAACCGAACGTATTGTTTTTTCAGCCTATATAACAGCACAAAAACCGACCGAAAAAAGTGTTGGCGGCCACGAAAATGACAAAGAAGGATAATACGGCCGATACCCAAACCGTTATTAAATTGTCCATTGAGGCGTGCAGAATCCAACTGGCCCAACTGTCCAAAGGGCTTGCCCATCCCGCACGTGTAGAGATTGTGGGAATGCTTGCCGACCGACCACCACAAGAGAAATGCGTTTGTGGCGAGATAGTCGATGCGCTTCCTCTGGCACAGTCCACGGTTTCTCAACACCTGAAAGTCCTCAAGGAGACCGGCTGGATAAGAGGTGAAATCGATCGCCCCCGGGTTTGCTATTGTCTGGTCGACGGTATCGTCGCGTATTATTCAGCATTAATGAAGCGGTGCATTAAAAAAGACCAAGCATCGAATTGGAATGGAAAAGAAACAAATTGGAAAAGGGAAAATCAAATGGTTGACAAGACGAGCGTTTTATTTCTTTGCACGGGAAATTCTTGTCGCAGTCAAATGGCGGAAGGATTCTGTCGCCATTTGAAAGGGGAACAGATTGAAGTGTCGTCCGCTGGAATCGAAGCCCATGGTTTAAATTCTTATGCTGTCCAGGTCATGAAGGAAGTCGGAATCGATATATCGCACCAAAAGAGCAAGACCGTGGATGCACTGGGGGATAGGCAGTTCGATTATGTCATTACCGTGTGCGGCCATGCAAATGACAGCTGTCCTGTTTTTCCCGCCAAAACAAGGATCATTCACCGGGGTTTTGACGATCCGCCGCAGCTCGCAAAACAGGCCAAAACCGAAGAAGAGGTCCTTGACTGCTACAGACCCGTCAGAGACGAAATCAAGGCTTACATTGTCACTCTACCCGAAGCCTTAACAAAGGAATAAGCTGCTACCCAAGTTTTTCGCCGCCAGGCGACACGTGGTAAAATCATTTTGTTAAAGATTTGAATTACCGTCAGAATTTATGTGGTCGGTAACACTGATACCGTCTTCATGCATTGGTTTGCGGCAACAGACCGCCGTCGCAGGAAAGATGCACGCCCATTACCGGGGTATGGTTGGATGAAATATGGAGTCGTTCAAGATTGTTACAAAAACATGGCTGCGGCGGGGTGGAATCGGGAATTTTCCCTTGCAATTGTTAATTTACGCGACAATGGCCGTTGCCGCCGTGCTGCTGGTTGGTTGCGGGTTAACACAGCCGACCGATCTCTATGCAGCCGTCCCGCGCATGCAATACGTGCCTGTAGACTACCTGTTGGCGCAACACCCGGAACCATGTCCGCCTGAGCATTCCCCCAAGGGCACTTACCGCCTTGGTGGGTCCTTCCGGCAGCGGTTCCCGGCCCTGGACCGGCCGGCCCAACTGCCCCCCATATCCCCAACACAATTCCACCCGTGAAAAATTTGACTGGGTAGATATTTCATCAAAAAGACGAACAACAAAAAAGACGATATAATGTCCATGTTATGACACAATTGTCTTTTAAACTGCCGGAAATCAGCTTACGCGAAGACTTGAAACCATCATTATTTGGAACGAAAATTGCTGTGTAAATATTTTTCAGATTGCATCAGAAGAATCAAGAGGCCAAAAAGCGGTTGAATTGTTGAAGGTCAATGTTTATAATATGTTTTGATATTAAGCGTGAAAGGAAAAAGATGATATCAAGGGCGGCCGATGGCGTTATCGTCATAATGGTTGTGTTGAGCATAAGCTGCGGGTGGGCTCGTGCAGCCATGTCGCCTGTCGCATGGGAATCGGTTTGCAATCAGGAACAAGAACTGAATCATGACGCCTCGCCGATGCATCCAAAACCATGCAAAATGTCGTCGTGCGGCCCCAGCGGTCATTGCGTGTTCCTAGCGCCGGATACTTCGTCAAGTCGTTTTAAAGGAGATCCCAGAGGCAAGGAAAAGGTGGAATATTGCCTCGATGGTCTTAAAACGATGCAGGGGTCTTATGGCTCTTTGTGGACGTCCGGCATACATCTGCGGCGAATCCTTCCATCCGCTGCGCCTCCACTGTTCCTTGTGAATTGTTCTTTCCTTTGTTGAAGCCTTTTCCTCACCCATAGTGATTTAAAAACCTTTTGTATTCGAACATTCGCTGCGCGGATCGGTAGTCTGATGTCTGCGCCGGCAGATAACAACAATTCGAGGGGAAAGACCATGTCATTTTGCGAATCGGCAACAAGAACCAGGCGGCAGAACATTCTTGTTACAACGTTTTTTATGTTTTCTTTGATAGCTCTTTCATCCGTAATCGTTCACGCAGAGCAGTCTCTCACGGTCAACGCTAAATATCCGAGCCTTGATATGGGGCCCCTTGGGTCCGCCAAGCTGGTCGCTTTGGACGAAAGCATGCTGGTCACCGGCGATGGACTTAAAATCACCAAGGCGGAGTTGACCGAGATGGTGCGTCGCCAGGATCCGAAACTGCGCAGCCAGTTCGAAAAAAATCTTCTTTTCCTTCTGGAGCAGGAGATCACCCGACGCCTGCTTATCAATGAGGCTGTGAAGGCCGGCGTTTTCGATCCCAATAAGGATGAAAACCAAATTATCCAGGAATTGTTTGAACAAAAAGCAGCCGACGCATCCGTATCCGAGGAAGATCTCAAGGCGTTCTACCTGGCCAACCGGGAAATGGTGGGCGGGGCGCCGTTCGAGCAGGTCAAAGAGGGCATTCGGCAGTACCTCCTTCAGGATAAGAAACAGCAAGCCGTCGCGGCCTACCTTTCCGCGCTGACGGATTCAATTCCTCTGCGCGTGAACAAAGACTGGGTGGAGTTACAGAGCAGGGTCGCCCTGGACAATCCCGTGGACAAGGCCCGGCTTTCAGGCAAGCCGACCATGGTGGAGTTCGGCGCTGCCGGCTGTATTCCCTGTGACATGATGCAGCCGATTCTGGATAAGTTACGCAAAGATTACCCCCAGAAACTGAACGTGGTCTTCATTCATGTTGGAGAAGAGCAGATCCTGGCGGCGCGCTACGGCATCCGATCCATCCCGGTGCAGGTGTTTTACGATGCCCGGGGCAAAGAGGTGTTCCGTCACGTTGGGTTTTATGCTGAAAAGGACGTGCTGGAACAGTTGAAAAAAGCCGGATTGTAGCGGCCATGCACTATCGATGCGCTGTTGACGGATCGCGTCAAGCATAAAGGGAGAGAAAAAGGATATGTTCGATCAACTTGTCATTGCCGTGAATCAGTGGATGAGCGCGGGCTCGGCCATCGCCCTGGCCGGCGCCTTTTTGTGGGGCATGGTGAGCGTGCTCTTTTCCCCCTGCCATCTGGCCTCCAT
>CAYSGJ010000161.1:0-5410 GCA_964430705.1 uncultured Desulfobacterales bacterium
CTACGCGCACTTATGAGCGAGTTTTTGCCTGTTGACACCAAAATAGCCGCCTGTTGACACACGCTGCTATCCCTCAAGTATGCTTTAACCGGATGAACCTCATTTTTGACGGCTTGTCGCGGGCCGCAGCCCGATACTGATGTGGGACGCGAAAAGACTAAGCCGTTGACACAGCCCTTAACTTATGGTCATGTACGAATCATGGGCAAACGCATGGCGACATATTGTGTCATCACGGCATGCCTTATCGCCGCGTGGTGGGTTGCGCTGCCCGTTCTTTGTCCCGACAGTCCGTTTTGGCCCTGCTGCGTTGACGTTTTCGCCGGCGAAGCGCCCTATTACATCGGCAACCGCAAGTGCCGTCTGTGTCACTTTGAGTATTTCAGGGAATGGGAAAAGGACCCCCATGCCAACGCGTTTGCCCGTCTTGGTCGAATGAGCAACAACCCCTATTGCCTGAAATGCCACACCACGGGCTATGGCGAAGCCCAAGGATTTGTAAGTGAAAAAATCACCCCGGAACTTCGGGGCGTCCAATGTGAAGCATGTCACGGGCCTGGAAGCAGCCACAAAGACAATCCTTACGACAGGGGTGCGTTGCCGATCGGCAGGAAAATCGACTACCAAACGGTTTGCATCAAATGTCACGACCGCAACTGGACCCCTGAATTTGACTACGACACCTACCGAAAGCGCATTGAACACAGGACAACGTCTCTGGGCGAATAGTCTTTGGGATCATGAAAAAAACGTGGCTTGCCAAAACCGCCTTCCTGCTTGCCGTTGCCCTTTCTCTTTTGCTCATCACGCTGCTGTGGTCCAACGTTAAATCCATCCCGGAATATACGAGTCTGACAACAACCGGCAACCAGATCCTGGAGTGCGTCCTGGAAATGCAGGCCCAGGAACGAAGCTACCTGTTGCACCGGAACGAAGATGCCTTAGAGCAGGTAAAAGACAAGATCGACTCACTTAGAAAAACCGTCGCCCGGCTGGACAAAACAGCCGACAGCAAAAAGGAATTTGAGTCGTTTCACCTTGGCGTCCTGGAAGAGGCGATGAACCTTTGTGAGCGCCTGTTTGATCAGTTTGTCTTGCACGATAAGGCCGTTGAAAAAAATGTCATGCAACTCCGAGAGCTGGAAGACAGCATTTTGGCCGTCATCTTTTCCAAAATGAACCCTGAACGAGGAATTATCGCACTTCAGGAAATTCGTATACATGAAAAAAGATATCTTCTTTACCGGGGTCGCTCGGGGTCACCTGAAGGCCTATCCCATCGGGATATGCGAAAAAAGGCGGTTTCAGATCTGTTGATGTGGGCTCAAAAAGACAAAAGAATCGAAGAACTCATGGAAAAAGACATCCAGATGTTCAAAGCAATTATCAACAACTATCAAAGCCTGGATGATGCGCTGTCGGCAATTGAGAAGGAACGGGGGAAGATCAAGACCATTGCCGACGCATTTCTGGAAGAAGGACGGAAAGGACTATACACCATCAATCGCCGGAGTGTTTTTCTCTCCGCCGTATTGCTTGTCATGTGGCTGACCACCGGGACGGTGGTGCTGAGTATCCGGTTTCCCGGTTAGCCCGACGGCCCTAAAAACATCGTCAAGAAGCCATGCCACCATTCGCTGTCAAAGGCATTCGAACCAAGATCATAGGGGCTATTGTCCTTCTGCTCGTTTTTATCGGCCTCATCTCCTTTTGGGTCAGCTACATGCACGAAAAAAAGAGCCTTCTGACCAACATGCAGGACAATGCCGTCATTTTGAACAGGGCCCTGATTATCAGCATTACCAACCAAAAAACCATTGAAGACAAGGTCAATTTGCAAACTTTTGTCGAGGAGCTGTCTCTGACTGAAGGGGTGTTCGGCGTTTGGGTCATAGACAACCAGTCTCGAATTACTTCGGCCACCTTCAGAGAGCAGGTCGGTGAAGTGGCTTCTTCCAGTCTAATCTCCGAGACACTCCGGAAAAAGTATTTTGTGAGCGGCTTTGATGTGAAAATGGGAGAAGATGTTTACTGCGCCGTATATCCACTCAAGAAAAGAGACAGCGTACTCGGAGTACTGGAGGTAGCCTTTGAGCTCCGTGAATATTACCGGGCTCCGGCTGCAGAGCGCAGGCAGCTGCTGGCCCAAATGCAGAGAGACAGTCGGATCTTTGCCGAATCCCTCAGCTATAGCGTAAAAAGCATGCAAGACATCAACGAGCTGGTCCACATCCAAACATTGGTGGAAAAAATGGCCACTGAGTCTGAAATCATCTCGATGATCATGATTGTGGATGAACACAGCAGGACCATTGCCTGCAATGAAGGGGACAGGGTCGGTATGATTGCCGACGACAAAGGGGTGCGTCATATTATCAACGGTGCGGAAATCTATACCCGACTGTTTCCCCGTCAAAAAATCTATTTGGTGGACATGCCGCTACGGATCAAAGACGAATTCAAAGGGGTGGTCAGCATCGGATATGATGCAACCAATTATTATGCCCATCTTTCCCAGATCCGCCATTTTGGCCTGCTGATCTCAGGCGTCGGCATCGTCTTGGGCCTGCTGCTGTCATTTCAGGTGGCCGATCCCATCGTCAAGCCCTTACAGAAACTGACGGAAGTTACAAAAAAACTGGCTGCGGGCGATCTCTCCCAGAGAGCCAGGGTCAAATCAAAAGATGAAGTGGGCGCCTTGGCCGGCGCCTTTAATCAGATGGCCCGGGATCTGGCCCATTCCAAAGAGGAACTGGATCAATACAGCAAAACACTCGAGGAAAAAGTATTGCAAAGAACCAAGGAGTTGGAACACAGCAACCAGGAGCTGAGAATGATTCAGAACGAACTCATGGAAACCAATATGGCCAAGTCTGAATTCTTAAGCATCGCTTCCCACGAGCTGCGCACCCCTTTAACCACCCTTTTGGGATACAGCGAACTGTTGCTCACCCGGTCGTTGGCGGAAGACCAACAGCGGGAATTTCTGGGGTTCATTAACGAGGAGTCCGTTCGCCTGAGTAGAATTATTGACGACCTTATGGATATTTCCCGGATGGAACCCCATAAAAACTTTGGATTCTTGTTGAAACCCATGCAGATTACGCAGATATTATCTGAAAATGTCCTATATTATTCACGCATGGACACGGACAGGCGCTTTGTAAAGGAGATTCAAAGACATCTTCCCCTGGTCAATGCCGACAAGGAAAAGATTGGATACGTGATTAAGAATCTTCTCGATAATGCGCTGAAATATTCCAACAACGGGGTCATTACCTGCCGAGCATACCTGAAAGACGACATGGTATGGGTAACTATCGAAGACAAGGGGATTGGAATTTCTCAAGAGGACCTGCCCCAAATATTTGATAGATTTTACCGTATTGAACGTCAAGAAACGGCCCATATCGCAGGCACCGGATTGGGGCTTTCCAGTGCAAGGTATATCGTAGAGTCTCATCACGGTAGAATCGAGGTAACCAGCCGGTTGGGCAAGGGAACCACTGTAGGCTTTGGACTTCCTGCACTAAAAAGGATCGCCTGACCATGAAAAAAATTTTAATAGTCGATGATGAGTTCAAAGTCAGAAAACTCATTGAAGTGACGCTTGCCGGAGAAGAACGAGAGGTTCTTCATGCAGCATCCGGAGAAGAAGCCATCGTCATGGCTCGAAAGTCACGGCCTGATATCCTGCTTCTTGATATCATGATGCCTGGAAAATATGATGGGTTTCAGGTATGCAAAGCCATCAAGAACAACCCGGAAACAAGCAACATCTATGTTATCATGCTGACGGCCAAGGGACAGCAGGTAGACAAAGACAGAGGCTTTGCCGTTGGCGCTGACGACTACTTCGTCAAGCCCTTCAGTCCCATGGAACTCGTTGACAAGATTGAACGTATTCTCTCCTGAGAAAGGGGCAATATATTGCAGCGCATTTGGCTTGGTCTCATTGTGTTGCTGGTAGGTTTCGGCGTCTACGGCATGTATGGATATCTCCGGCTCGAATCGCCTCCCATTGAAGAAGAGGACGCCTGGTCGGCCCAACCCGCCCCCATCGCTTCAGCGCCCGGAGTTTTCCCCAACGAGATCGTGATCGGGTCATCTTTGGCCCTTGGGGGACATGCCAGCTTTCTGGGAACACAGTACCTTCGTGGGGCCATGTGTCTTATCGAACAAACGAACAGCGAGGGAGGGATCCATCATCGCGAAATCAGGGTCATCGCCTATGACGACGGATACGATCCGCCGCAATGTGTTGCAAACACAAAAAAATTGATCCTCAAGGACAAGGTGTTTTGTCTTTTTTGCTACGTCGGCACGCCGACCACGGTGAAGATCATCGATCTTGTAGAAGAAAACAAGATTCCGCTCCTTGGTGTTTTTTCCGGGGCCGACAAGCTTCGTTTTCCGTTCAGGCACTATATTTTCAATATCCGGTCCTCTTACTACCAGGAAACCAGCGCGGTGGTGCGATATTTTGTGGAAGAAAAAGGTTTGCGCCGCATTGGAGTGTTCTATCAATATGATGACTACGGCTTTGACGGACTCAAGGGTACCCAGATCGCACTGCAACGCTATAACTTATCCCCAGTGGCCACCGGAAGTTTCGTGAGGGGAACCCTGGATGTGGAGGAAGCCCTCGAAAAGATCCGGGCGTCCGAAGCCCAGGCCGTCATCATGATAGGCACGTACAGCCCGTGCGCGAAATTCATCAAAGAAGCCAGGGCGAGCGGATACAACCCCTTGTTTCACAACGTCTCTTTTGTTGGAGCGGACAGGCTGGTTCAGGAAATGGGGGACGCCGGCGAAGGAGTAATCATCACTCAGGTTGTGCCGCCGCCTACGGAACGGATCCTGCTGCCCGCCTGTGAGCAATACACCCGACTGTTGGCCCAATACTACCCTCAAGATAAGCCGAACTTCGTGAGCTTTGAGGGGTTTATTAATGCTAGAATATTAATTGAAGCGCTGCGGCGAGCCGGTCGGGATATCACCCGGGAAGGGTTTATCAGGGCATTAGAGTCCATCCGGGAGCATTATGTAGGCATCGGGGCTGGAATCAGTTTCGGCCCCAGAGACCACCAGGGAATCGATGATGTGTATCTGACCGAGGTCAGACAAGGAAAGCTGCAGCTTATCTTTTACAAATAGGCAGAACCCCAACAGACCCTTCGGGGATATGTGATCTGCAAGCGTTTCTCCACAGGAACAAGGGTTCAAGCGAGCCAAACCACGCGGTTCATCCCCACGCCTGTGGGGAACACAATTAATTTGGTGTCGTCTCTCTTCATCCTCCCGGTTCATCCCCACGCCTGTGGGGAACACGTCAATTAGAAGTCATGGTTTGCGTTTTAAGGCGGTTCATCCCCACGCCTGTGGGGAACACCCGTTCACACTCTGGATG
>CAYSGJ010000162.1:0-16465 GCA_964430705.1 uncultured Desulfobacterales bacterium
CCATCAACAAATAAAGTGCCGTTTTTAAAATCCACCTTCCCCCATGTAAGGGCCGCCACTTCCCCGAAGCGCAAACCACAATGCAGGCTTAAAAGGGCCTGGTCGTGAAGGTTCGCCGATTTTTCTTTTAGTTTGTCCAACAAGACAATTGCTTCCTCTTTGGATAGAAAACGTGAACGGGCATTATCAAATGTCGGGATTCTGTCACCCTTGCCGGGATAGTCGCCACTTACAAGCCCCTCCCGCCGGGCCATGTTCCAGGCTTGGCGGAATGTTGCGTTGACATACTGAACCGTCCGGGGCGAACGTTTGGCTTTCTGCATGTTAGAACGTATGCGCCGAATGTCTAAGGGCGCAATTTGTTTAAGGGGCCTTTCTCCGATTACAGGCGCAAGCCAAATTCTAAAATGTTGATTTTCCCGCCTTAATGTTTCAGGGCGTTTTACAGCTTCCGCCGCCGGATAATAAGTATTTGCCCAAAATTCTTGAAAGGTCAGCTTGTCCTTTTCTTCCCGCTCATAAAGGGTTTGTTTAGCCTTCCGTTCGCTCTTTAACCGCGCCTTACGTTCCGTTTGGGTTTCGTACACTCCCCTTTTTTTGGCCGATTTAATGTCAATCAAGCGCTTGTGTGCGTCGCTGGGTTTGACGCCCTCGGAAGCCCAACCAACGGCTTCGGTCATAGTCCGGCCGCGCGCCCAGAATTTCAGAAAATAATAACGGTCCGGGTGCAGGCCATGGCGTCGCGTCGGGTGTTCTCGATACCTCACGCCACGGTAAGGTTCGCCGTTTGTTCTTGTCGCCTGGAAGTCTTTCATTTTGGGTGCCTCCATTTCCAGTGGAAGGATAGTGGAAGGAATTTTGCGTGATACTCAGGGTTTTGTCGGGAATTCATGGGAAAGAAAATAAGGCCTTTTTCTTGTATTGTCAAGGGGTTTTTTGGTTTAATGGGAAAAAAGGGGAAGTGCCGGGAAAGGCCGGAAGAAGAACTGAAAATCCGCGTGTCCGCAGTTCAACTCTGCGCCTCGGCACCACGGTTTTTTTAGTAGAAAGAAGGGGTTAGGCATTGGCGCTTAGCTCCTTTTTTCTTTCCAATTTGGCGGTTGTGCCCGAAACTGTGCCCGCGCAGGTTTTCAGCTAGGCTTCCTGCCTTGCCGCTGCGGCTTTCAGGTCCGCGTCATTGACAATGTTATATCGGTCGAAAACGCTTCGGGTCTTGTGCCCTGAAACCATCATCGCCACCCGTTCAGGGGTCCCGGCCCGAACCATGTTTCTTATTGCCGTTCGTCTAAGGTCATGAAATAATCGGTTGCCTATCCCGGCCTCTGTGCAAGCCGTGGCCCAAGACTTCGTGAAACGCTTGATTCTGTCGTCGGCTTTGTGGTTCAAGAAAACATACGGCAAAAGATTTTGTCTCAAGGCCCACTGTTCGTCTATGTGTTTGCGAAGCTCGTCATCCAGATAAACCGTCCTGGCATCATCGTTTTTGGTTGTCCCGGCTTCAAGCCTGACAACGCCCTGTTGTCGGTCCACCTTTAGCTGGGTTTGTTGCGCCCCAAGATTTAGAAGCCTTTTCAATGCCGATAACTCCCTGTTAATGGCGCCGTTCTTGGCCTTTTCGTGCAAAAGACGGCATTTTTGCCCCCCATGCCATCAGAAACGGGTGGTGGAATTCGGAGAGTGGCTTTGCGGGCATGTGCGGAAGACAGTACCCTATTGGCATGTTGTCCTAAGCATTCCCAAGATTTTGCGCAGGCACTTCCTGCACGGCCGCAGCCTGCTTTCCGAGTTAAGCCGGTGCACCCGGGAAAGTTTAAAAACGCTCCTTGAACACGCCGTACCACAAGACGACGCCTGTCTGCGTGCACAGCACAGGCAGGCCGTACCCGGGGCGGTGATCGCGATCCAGACATTCGGCGATTTTTTGGGATTCAACCCCCACTCTCACATCCTGTGCACGGACCGCTGTTTTTACGGAAACGGCATGTTCCGAGTCGTTCCGGCCCTTAAAATGGAGCACCTGGTCTTTCGCCACAACGTGTTCAAGATGCTGCTTTCAAAAGGAACGATCACCGAAGATCCGGTCCGCATGCTTTCCTCATGGCGTCGCTCCGGCTTCAACGTCTTTTGCAGTGCGAGCATCCTGCCCCTGCATGAATCCTGATTTTAAAGCGGGGTCGTAGGATTTCATGAGGACGAGTTTGCCCGAAATCGGCAAGATCAGCCGACCGACCTCGCGGTTCCGGCCGATCAAGAATATGAGACGTGCCCGCCTCTGCCGCCCTGTGGCACCCCACGCCGCACATTCACCCCGACCTACAAGATATGAATAGGCTCTGTCCTTGACACACAACCGCGATTTTGCTATAAACGGCCCACCGGAAAGCAATTTCTTATCACTTCACTTCACTTTATCACTTCACTAAGAGCCCAAAAGTATGCCGATGAACACGGCAACACGGTCATACGCGTGGTCATCGAAGCCCTGGATGCCTTGCTGGGGGGATGGACCCATTAGTGGATGAAAATTCAATGATCGGCCATCTAAAAGGGCATACGCAACACCATGACCATCAAACGTCCGACCCCAAATATTCTTGACCGGCTGTTCAATGGCCTTAGAAAAAAGCGCGGCTTGATCATCCCGGACAAAGCGCATGAACAATATGGCCCACGTGTATATGCGGTTGCGCGGAAAGAGAGCTTCTGGGGGGCACTGTTCAGGCTAAAAGGCAGGGACCTTCCCGAAGGCATGGTGGACCTGATGGAGTTTGATGAGGCCTTGGGGGCAAGGAACGCGAATAGTGATCAAAGGATGGCACCCACATATTGGTTTCGGGTGTGGGGGGAGTCTGTCTATAAGGGATGCATCCGGTAGCGCAGTTGGCACTCCGCCCATTAATTGTTGAGGGGTAAAAAAAGGGGTTATTATCGTTGGGATCGTAATTGGGACCCATCGCGCCCCTGGCGAGGTTCCAATTGATTGCGATAGACAATCCCCGGGGCCATCAGCCCCCTTTCTGTGTGTGAATCTGTGTGTGAAAAACGTTCCAAAATCTGCTAAAGCTGAAAAAATCGTAGGATTGTATAATTAATTCTTTATGGTATAAACTTTTCAGGAGGTTAGCAAACTCAACGGTTCTGTCTTCGAATCCGTAGGCCGCAGGTTCGAGCCCTGCCGGCCGCCCTCATACTGAACCAAGAGGACTGAAAAAGGTCATATATGAGCATCGGTTAAATATGACCTATTTATACGGCTGTTCAGGGGCGCCCTATAAGTGCAAGACATTCTATTTCTTCCTTATAAATCGGAATGCCGGGTGTCATGATGCCGAGCGTTTGAAAGCTGGCACGAAGATTGAGTTCAAAAGCAATGCTACCGCCGGAAACAATCCCTCTATACCGAACAAAACGAAAAGAGGCCAAGATGGGAGACAAGGGTAAAAAAGATAAAGGCAAGCGCGAAGAGCAGAAAAAGAGCAAGCACACGATTAAGGAGAAACGGAAGCAAAAATGCGAGAAAACGAACGTGCTTGGGATAAATGGAAAATAAACTTATGCAAAAAAGGCAAAGTTTATGGCATCTGCTGTAAAACCATATCAGGAAATCGCGTCGGTGGCCGTCATCGGCAACTATCTGCCCCGCCGGTGCGGCATCGCGACATTCACGACGGACCTGGTCGAGGGTTTGTCCGCAGAAGCTCCCGATAGTTACATCTGGGCGGCGGCCATGAATGACAGACCCGAGGGGTATGCCTATCCTGAAAAAGTGCGCTTTGAGATCAACCAGCACAAGTTGAGCGATTACGGTGTCGCGTCTCAATTTCTCAATATCAGCCAGACGGATATTGTCTGCGTGCAGCATGAATATGGTCTTTTCGGCGGGCCGGCCGGCAGCCACCTGCTGAAACTGTTGGGGGATCTGCGCATGCCGGTGGTGACCACGCTGCACACGGTGTTGAAGGACCCCCCGCCGGATTATCGTGACGTTATGTGCAAGCTGTCCGATCTGTCCGACAAGCTGATCGTGATGAGCCATGAGGCCTCCGGCTTCCTCAAGGATATCTATGCCGTGCCCAAGGATAAAATTGTCTTCATTCATCACGGCATTGCCGATACGCCGTTTATCGATCCCAGCTTCAACAAAGACAAGTTCGGCGTGGAAGGTAAAAAAGTCCTGCTCACCTTCGGCTTGCTGTCTCCGAACAAGGGCATCGAGAATGTATTGCAGGCGCTGCCGGCGGTCATCGACAAACACCCCGATGTGGTTTACATCGTCCTGGGGGCGACCCATCCCCATATTCTGAAATCCCATGGGGATGCCTACCGTATCATGCTGCAGCAACTCGTGTGCAAACGCGATATCGGCGCGCATGTCATTTTTCAAAATCGATTTGTGGAACCAAAAGAGTTATGGGAGTTCCTCGGCATTGCCGACATCTATGTCACCCCCTACCTGAATGAAGCCCAGATCACCTCCGGGACCCTCGCCTATGCCATGGGCGCAGGCAAAGCCATCATCTCCACCCCCTACTGGTACGCAACCGAGATGCTGGCCGAGGAGCGCGGTCGGATTGTGCCCTTTAACGATCCGGATGCCATGGCGGTGCAGATCATCGATCTGCTGGACAACGACGTCGACCGGCACGCCATGCGCAAGAAGGCCTATGTATTCAGCCGAGACGCGGTCTGGAATGAGGTGTCGCGACAATATCTCCAAGTATTCAGAGATGTTCAGATGAACCGGGGTCGGCATCCCCGTCCACGGCACGCCTATGTGGCGCATATCCAGGCGATCACCAATTTCGAGCTTCCGGAGATCAAGCTCGATCACCTGAAAGCGTTTACCGACGATACCGGTATCTTGCAGCATGCCACTTATACCATCCCCGACCGCAGCCACGGCTATTGCACCGATGACAATGCCAGAGCGCTGCTGGTGGCCGCCATGGGGCAGAAATTTCTACCGGCCAACGGCCGAGGCCTTGATTATCTCAGCGGTCATTACCTCGGATTTCTTCTGTATGCCTATAATGAAAAGAATGGTCGTTTTCGCAACTTTATGACCTATTCGCGGCAGTGGGCGGAGGCAGTCGGGTCTGAGGATTCCCACGGCAGGGCGATCTGGAGCCTTGGCAAAGCGGTCGCGTTTCTTCAAAATCCCGGGCATCTGGCAATGTGTACGACCCTTTTTAAAAAAGCGCTGCCCGCGATCGAAAATTTTTATTCGCCGCGGGCCATCGCCTTTTCCCTGTTGGGCCTGCATGCCTATCTGGAGAAATTTTCCGGTGACAGCGATGTACGCCGGATCCGGGAGGTGTTTGCCGAGCGGCTTTTTAAGCAGTTCAAAAACAATGCGACCGACGATTGGCCCTGGCTTGAAAATGCGTTGAACTATGCCAATGGCAAACTGCCTCATGCCCTGCTGCTGGCCGGCCGGCGGATGCAACGCAACGATATGGTCGATATGGGGCTCGCATCCCTCAAGTGGCTGCTGGCCATCCAAACCGAAGACAATCACTTTGTGCCCATCGGCAGCAACGGATGGTATAAAAAAGGGGGCCCCAGAGCCCGCTTCGACCAGCAGCCCATCGAGGCCGCCGCCATGGTCGAGGCGTGTGTGGAAGCTTTTAATGCCACACGGGATCATTCCTGGTTCGACAGCGCCGTCATGTGTTTCAACTGGTTTCTGGGGCACAACGATCTCAATCTACCGCTCTATGATCCCAAGACCGGCGGCTGTCGCGACGGCTTGATGGCGGACGGCATCAACCAGAATGAGGGCGCCGAGTCCTCCCTCGCCTGGCTGCTTTCGTTGATGACACTGCAGAATCTCTATGCCGACGAAATTCTGAACCACCCAATATCCCCGAAAACCGACGGGTAAAGGATCCAAACCATGCACATCGCCATGCTCGCGCCCATTGCCTGGCGCACGCCGCCGCGCCATTACGGCCCGTGGGAAAGCGTGGCCTCCCTGTTGACCGAAGGGCTGGTGGCGCGCGGTCATCAAGTCACCTTGTTTGCGACCGCGGATTCGCTGACCAGCGGCACGCTGCACGCCGTGTGCCCACGGGGTTACGAAGAAGACCACTCGCTCATACCCAAGGTCTGGGAGTGCCTGCACATTTCAGAACTCTTTGAGCATGCCGATGCCTATGACATCATCCACAACCATTTTGATTTTCTGCCCCTGACCTATACCGGCCTGACCACCACCCCCGTAGTGACAACCATTCACGGCTTTTCATCACCCGGGATTGTGCCGGTCTACAAGAAATACAACAACAAAACCTTCTATATCTCAATCAGCGATGCCGATCGATCACCGGATCTTGACTATATCCGCACCATTCATCACGGCGTTGATATCGCACAGTTCGATTTTCAGCCCGCCCCGGATGACACCCTGCTTTTTTTCGGGCGCATTCACCCGGACAAAGGCACCCGCCAAGCTTTGGAGATCGCCAAGGCCTGCGGTAAAAAATTGGTCCTGGCGGGCATTATCCAGGACCAGACCTACTACGACCAATATGTCGCCCCGCACATGGACAATGACAAGGTGGCGTATATCGGCAGCGTCGGGCCCGTCGAGCGCAACCGGTTGCTCGGCAAGGCCTGCGCCCTCTTGCATCCCATTTTTTTTAACGAGCCTTTCGGCCTGTCCGTCGTCGAATCCATGGCCTGCGGTACGCCCGTGATAGCCTTTAACAGGGGCAGCATGCCTGAACTCATCGAAGACGGCAGGAGCGGTTTTCTGGTCGACACCGTGGACGAGGCCATTGCGGCGGTCGCGCGTATTCAAAAGATCGACCGCGCAACCTGCCGTCGGCACGTTGAACGGCATTTCACGGTCGAGCGCATGATCGATGACTATCTGAACGCCTATGAAACGATTGCCGGATTGCACAAACCGGCTTCTTGAATATTTTCCGGGGACAAAAGCGATGACCATTCACGATCCAATTATTCAACGCTGCAAAAACAACCCTGTGCTGTCGCGGCATGACGTGCCGTATCCAGTGGCAACCGTTCACAATGCGGGCATCGTCCGGCACGACGGCCGTTACATCATGCTGTTCAGGTCGCACCTGCGCAACGGGCGCTCCATCATCGGCAGGGCCGACAGTGAGGACGGTTTTGCCTTCACGGTTCACCCCCGGCCTTTTCTTTTGCCGTCAACGGACGGCATCTTTGCCAAATATGAGGCATTCGGTGTCGAGGACCTCAGAATTTGTCCGGTTGAGGAAGCGTACCTGCTGACCTACAGCGCCTACTCCCGACACGGAGTGCGGATCGCCCTGGCGCGCACCCGGAATTTCGAAAAAGTTGAGCGCATTGCGCTGATCACCCAGGCCGACCTGCGCAACGTGGTCATTTTTCCTGAAAAGTTCGGCGGCAGGTATGTGCGATTGGATCGGCCGCATTCGGAAATCTCGCCCTGGTCGATCTGGATATCTTATTCGCCTGACCTAGTGCACTGGGGCGATTCTCGGGTGATCATGAAGCCGGTGGCTTATCACTGGGATGAAATGAAAATCGGTCCCGGCGCGCCGCCCTTTAAAACAGACAAGGGCTGGTTGCATATTTACCACGGCGTTTTCAAGACCATGTCCGGAACCGTGTATCGCCTCGGCGCGGCCCTGCATGACCTCGATGATCCGGCAAGCATTGTCGGCGTTTCCGATCAATGGATCCTGCAGCCCGAGGATCCATGGGAGGTAAGCGGCTATGTTCCCAATGTGGTCTTTACCTGCGGCGCGGTTCCCGAAGCCGACGGTACGGTCAAGATATACTGGGGCGGCGCGGATACAGTCATGTGCGCCGGCACGGCCGTCATCGATGAATTGGTGGAACTCTGCCTTTCGGATTCCCGGCCGCCGTTGTAAATTAAGATTACCGGAAGATCCCGGACCGGGAATCAACTGCGAAGACAGGCTGGAGTTGAAGAACAGTAATCCTGAACATAATACGATGCAGTGATGCAAAGTATCGATCGCAACCAAGGAAACAACGCCATGCAGCCAAAGCAACGTCAGAAGCTGAACGTTAAAAGAAAAGCCAATAAAATCGTCGGCAATACTTCACGGGTGATCACCCGGCTTCATCTTCCCGATAAGAAGCAGCGCATCCCTAAGATCATCCAGCGCGTAATGCGCCTGCCGGACACGGCGGCCGAAAATTTAATGGCGCAAATAATGGTCGACTTCGCCGGAAGGCACGAAGACATCGGGTACATTTTTCAACGGCACCTGAATGCGGTGAAGGAGTATCTGCCGCAGGATAAAATGCTCAGCGATGTGCAAAAGGCCCTGATCGGCGCTTACTTCACAAAGGAGTACTCGATTGAATCGGCCGCTCTTTTTAACCCTTCCATCGTTGCCCATCCGGATCAGAACCATCTGAAAAAGGGCAGCTTGCGCTTTATCATGAGCCTGCGGGCCACCGGTGAAGGTCATATCTCGTCCATTGTGTTTCGCAGCGGCATCCTTGACCGGCACAACCGGTTTTTATTCGACCCGATCAGTGATTTCGTGGAAACACCGGATCTCCAATTGAACCCCGTTTACAAGTGCAATCCTTTCCGGCTCAAGTTGTACGAGATGGGGGCCGCCAATGAGATCACCGCACACATTCTCGACCGGCTGCCGGAAGATTTTGCTTACGAGGCGTTATTGGAACAAATTGCAATGCTTCGCGCGACACCACAATTTCCCGAATCGCGCCAAAACGAAACCTTCAAGGTCATGTGCTGGCTGGCCGACTCCAATTACGAGGTGAGTTTCCATGCCGATCACCGCATATCCGAAAGGGTGATCTTTCCCGTTTCGAAAAACGAAAGCAGGGGCATCGAAGACGCCCGGTTCGTTCAATTTTTCGATGACCGGCAGGAAGTCACTTATTATGCAACCTATACCGCTTACAACGGCAAGACAATCTTGCCACAATTGATCGAAACAAAGGATTTCATCACCTTCAATGTGCTCACACTCAACGGCAAAGCGGTCAAAAACAAGGGCATGGCGCTTTTTCCGCGCAAAATCGGCGGCCGCTATGTCATGCTTTCGCGCCAGGATGGTGAAAACAACCAGATCATGTTTTCGGATAACATCCATTTCTGGCAAACGTCCCAGGTCATCCAGACGCCGGAACACCCATGGGAATTCATTCAGATCGGCAACTGCGGCTCCCCCCTGGAAACCGATCGAGGCTGGATCGTTCTCACCCACGGCGTCGGACCTATGCGTCAGTATTGCATCGGCGCCGTTCTGCTGGATCTTGAAAACCCCACCCGAGTCATCGCCCGTCTGGATGAGCCGTTGCTCGCCCCGCGTGACAGCGAACGCGAGGGCTATGTTCCCAACGTGGTGTATTCCTGCGGAGCGATTATTCATAACGACGAAATGGTTATTCCCTACGCCATGTCCGATATCAATTCCGGTATCGCAACCGTTCGCGTCAAAGCATTGCTCGACTGTATGCGCAGGGTGGTTTAAGCTTTGTTATCCGTTGTTTGACGATAACGAGCTGTTTGCCGCCAATTAATTGAAAAAATGAACCCTTAATACCGGTTGTAACTTTCGAGTGTCCAACAGATACCCCCGGGCATGCCCAAGGTCCTTGCTCCCTCGGCTCTGGAAGAGCCGACCTCACCTCTGCCGGCGCAGAGACGAGGAAGGGTTTATTCATCCCAGAGTCAACCCGGGGTATTCTGTCTCCGACCACATAGACGAAGGGAATAATCATGCCTAAAAAACCGACCTATGAAGAGCTTGAGCAGCGAATACGGGAACTGGAGAAATTTGATTCCGAGCGCAAACTGGCCGAGGAAGGGCGGCGGAATTTGGACTACGAAAAATCATTGATCCTGGACAATGCTAATGAAATCATTGCGTTTCACAACACTGAACGACGCCTTGTCTGGGCCAACAATACTTACCTGCGCAGCATTTCCGGGGCAACCGGGACGCTGCCCGCCTTGGAAAGCATCAAGGGGAGGAAATGCTACGAGGTCTGGGGCTTGGAACAGGATTGTCGAGACTGCCCGGTTACCCGGGCCATCAAGACAGGCGTACCGCAGCAAGGGGAGTTAACCCCGGAAAACCAGGAACACTGGCCGCATACACAGGGCTCTTGGGCGATCAATGCCGCCCCAGTCAGAAACGCCGGAGGGGTTGTCATCGGAGCGATTGAAATTGCCCGGGATATCAGCGAGCGCAAGCGGGCCGAGAAGGAACTAAAAGAGAGTGAAAACCGACTCCGCTCTTTCATGAATCAGATTCAGGGAACCGGATGGTTAACAGACAGGGAGCTTCGCTTCCTGCTCTCTCGGGGGGCCGGACTTGCACAATTAGGACTCAAGCCCGATCAGGTTGTTGGAATGTCCCTTCAGGAATTTTTCGGCACCGATGATGAAGACCACATCGTTATCAGCCATCACCGCCGGGCACTTCGGGGAGAGTCGGTAAAATACGAACAGGCCTATAATGGCATCACTTTCGAGTCACGTCTTACGCCTATGCTCGATGAACAAGGGAAGATTACCGGTGTCATCGGACTCTCGGTCGACATAACCGAGCGCAAACGGGCCGAGGAGGCGCTGCAGGAAAGCAACAGGCGTTTTAATCAACTGGCCGAGCAAAGCCGCAGTGTCGCCTGGGAGGTGGATGCCGACGGCCTCTACACCTATGTCAGTGTCATGTCCGAAGCGGTCTATGGCTACCGTCCGGACCAAATAGTCGGCAAGATGCACTTCTACGATCTGTATCCCGAGGCAGGGCGTGGTGAGTTCAAAAAAAGCGCCTTTGAAGTGATGGCGACCAAAGAACCTTTCAAGAACCTGGACAATTCCATATTAACCAAAGATGGCCGCATTGTTTGGGTCTCAACGAATGGGTCCCCTCTGTTGAATGCCGATGGCACCCGTCGGGGCTACCGTGGCAGCGATATTGACATTACCGAGCGTAAGCAGGCAGAAGAAATGCTGAGAGAGAGTGAGATCAGGTTTAGAGGTCTTATTGAAGGACTTAAAGAGGCGGTCGTCTATCGGATGTCTTTGCCTGATGGGGAATACGAGTATTTTAGCCCCTCGAGCGAGCTTGTTTTTGGATACAGCCCAGAAGAATTCATCAGTAATCCCTTGTTAATCAGGAATATAATCCATCCGGATTTTGCCGGTTACTTTCAGGAGAAGTGGAGAGAACTCTGCGATGGTAAGGTAGATCCTTCCTATGAGTACATGATCGTTGATGCCGAAGGAATTGAGAAGTGGATAATACAATCCAACAAAGGAATTTTTGATGATCAGGGAGCCATAATCGCAATAGAAGGAATTTGTAGAGACATCACATTGGAGAAAAACGCCCAGGAAGCCCTTGGCCGCAGCCAAAAAATGCTGGCGAGGACTGAAAGCATCGCCCATGTCGGAAGCTGGGTGTTAGATTTGACCACAAACCGCATGATTTGGTCGGACGAGACCTACCGGATTTTCGGATTCAAGCCGCAGGAATTCGCCGTCACCTACGAGGCCTTTCTCGAAGCTGTCCACTCTGAGGAACGGGCAGCCGTGAATAAGGCCTATTCCGAATCGCTGCTGGAAGGGCGAGACGGGTATGAGATCGAACACCGGATTGTTCGTCGAGACACAGGCGAGGTCTGTCAGGTCCACGAGCGGTGTATTCACGAACGCGACGAGGCCGGCTCTATCCTACGTTCCATCGGCATGGTGCAGGACATCACCGACCGCAAGCGGGCCGAAGAAGAGAGAGACAAACTCCATGCTCAGTTAATCCAGGCCCAGAAGATGGAATCCATCGGTACCCTGGCCGGGGGAATCGCTCACGATTTTAACAACATGCTATCTCCCATCATGATTCATTCGCAAATGGCCATGATGGATTTGCCGCCCGACAGTCCGGTTCAACAAGGTTTAAAGGAGATTTACAAGGCCGGCGAGCGTGCCAGGGATTTGGTCAAACAGATTCTCACCTTCGCTCGAAAAAGCGAAGGGAAGCGGGTGCAAGTCAAAGCTTCCCTGATAGTTAAAGAAGCCGTTAAGTTTTTAGGATCGAGCCTCCCGACCACCATCGATATCCATTATGACCTCAGGACAGAAAAGGATATCGTCCTGGCCGACCCGACCCAGTTGAACCAAGTCATCATGAATCTTTGCACCAATGCCTCACATGCCATGGAGGAGAGGGGCGGTGTTCTGGAAGTGATTTTGGAAAATGAGCAGTTTGATCCTGATTCAAAAAACAGGATTACCGGTCTTGAACCGGGGCGTTATGTCAAATTAACCGTGAAGGACACGGGGCCGGGGATTGAACCGGAAATCATGGACAAAATATTCGAGCCTTATTTTACCACCAAAGAGGTTGGCAAAGGCACAGGGATGGGCCTGCCTCTCGTCCATGGCCTTGTGCTGAGCTATGGGGGGGCCATAACCGTTCAAAGCGAAGTGGGTCAAGGTACAGCCTTTTATGTTTATCTCCCTCTGGTTGAAGGTGATAGGGATGTCCTTAAAACAGTCTGGGGTACAGAACAACTTCCAACAGGCACAGAGCGGATTCTTTTTGTTGATGATGAACAGGCAGCTGTGGTCACCCTTCAATTCATGCTGGAACGGCTCGGCTATAAAGTGACGGCCAGGACAAGCAGCATCGAGGCCCTGGAGGCCTTTCGCCACAATCCCGAAGCCTTCGATCTGGTCATTACGGACCAGACCATGCCCAATATGACCGGAAAAGAACTGGCCGGGGAACTGATGTTGATACGCCCTGATATCCCCATCATCCTGTGCACGGGTTTTAGCGAATATATTGATGAACACAGGGCTAAAGCGATGGGCATCAGGGCTTTCGTCATGAAACCGATCGTGATGAGCCAGATGGCCGATACCATCCGGGAGGTTTTAGATGTAAAAGATTCGGCTCAAGTATAATTATCCAATTATGGAGTATTTTGAGGGTGGATTTATTCAGTATACCGAGACTAAGAGCAATTTAAAAACAGGTGAATGATACTTTTTAAAGGTGATTTTACAGGGAGACAAATATGGCATCAATAACAGATCGAATGATACGAGCAGCAAAACTGGATGTAAACCTCTATGAAGAGGTCGAAGCGGACAAAGGCGCCATGGGACAAGCCATGGCAGTTGTTGTTCTTTCCAGTGTTGGTGCAGGAATCGGAACTGCCGGCACAGTGGGGATAAAGGGACTTGTTCTCGGTACCATCGTTGCCTTTGTGGGATGGTTTATCTGGGCGTTTCTGACATACTATATTGGAACCAGATTGCTACCAGAACCACAAACAAAAGCAGATTATGGGGAGTTGCTTCGCACCATCGGCTTTTCCAGCTCTCCGGGGGTGCTGCGTGTTTTGGGGATCATCCCCATGCTGGGGAATATCCTTAATTTCATTTGCGGCATCTGGATGTTGGTAGCGATGGTCATTGCCGTCAGGCAAGCGCTTGACTATAAAAGTACTTGGCGAGCCGTCGGAGTTTGTCTTATCGGTTGGATTGTTCAGATCGTCATTTTCGCTATTTTTTTTGGGTTATCAGATGGATTTAACGCTTCACAGGGATAGTTCAGATTCAAACCATGGAATTGCAGATTCCAAAAATGTTGGCAAAAATGAAACCGGCGGTGAATACTTGCTGTCAATGCAAGTATGACTGAGCCGGAGAAACCGAGAAAATTGCCTGATGGGATGAGGTTTTTATGCGGACCCGAATATTCATTGTTCTCTGTAATAATACAAGGAAAGAGAATGTTTGAAGAGTTGGAGAGGATAAACGAACGGCCCGAACTGTTCCAATTTTACACCGCAAGCGACCTATGGACCGATGAACATACGTCAAAGCAGATGCTTTCGTTTCACCTCAACGAGGCCATCGACGTTTCTTCGCGAAACGCGGAATTCATCAATCGATCTGTGGAATGGATCGCATCTGAGTTCAACATCGGCAGGGACTTTGAAATAGTTGATTTTGGCTGTGGTCCTGGGTTGTATGCAGCACCTTTGGCGAAGCGCGGCGCGAATGTGACTGGCATTGATTTTTCGGAGAGGTCCATCGAGTATGCAAAGGCAGTCGCAGCCCGCGAGCCATTGAACATCAGTTATGTGATGCAGAACTACCTTGAGTTTGAAACCGGGAACCGATTCGATCTTGTACTGATGATTATGTGCGATTTCTGCGCTCTCAGCCCAACACAAAGAAAAGGGATTCTAAGCAAATTCCACGAGATTCTAACACCGAGCGGTTCAGTTCTTCTTGACGTGTATTCCCTATCGGCATTTGAACAAAAGGAAGAGGTCGCGACATATGAGGTAAATCAGCTCAATGGATTCTGGTCTCCAAACAAGTACTATGGTTTTCTAAATACCTTTAAATACGATGAGGAAAAGGTTGCGCTGGACAAGTACACAATTATCGAGTTGGATCGCACCACAAGAGTGTACAACTGGCTACAATATTTTGCACCCGAAGATCTTGAGAGGGAGTTTATAGATGTCGGCTTTTCCGTTAAGGGGTTTTATTCCGACGTCGCGGGAACTCCATATGATCGAAAATCGAGCGTATTTGCAGTCATCGCCAATAGGGTGTAAATCGGTATAAAACAATACCATGCAATCGGACGGGATTTCCGCTGCACTCCATTCCCGTCGGTGGTGGCCACGTTCAACAATTATTATCCAAAGGTTGGATGTTCACGCGCCTATTTTTTTAAGGATACCAATACCATTCTAAACGTTACGGCTGGATAGGGATACGTTTAAAGATGCAAGTAATCATAGCTTGGGGCAAATAGATGTCATCAGAAATATAATTCTAAAAAGGGGGGTGGCAGAGATGTGTAATTCCAAAACAATCGAGGATTTGGGCTTTACGGAGGAAAAATTTCATGCTGGAACCTACATGCAAGAATTGTTGATCTCCGATTTTTTTTATTCGGTCAGATATCAAAAATTCGAGTCAAACACGCTTGCCGGAAGGACACACAGTTTCCCACTGTTTTTGGTAAAATGTATAAACATCACTTGCCTTTTGAACTTCTTTTTCCTTTTCTTTAACTATTGCTTCAGAACCAAGCGCCGTAAACACGTCGGCAATCGTGCGAAGAGTGAGGTTTCTGCCGCTATTCAGCAACTGAGTGACGAAACTCTTGGACTTATTTAACCGTTTTGCAAGCTCTGCTTTGGATACATTTTTTTCTTCTAAAAGGCGGCTTATTTCCTCTTGTGCATCAGCTATCAGCCTTTCTTGGCATACAAGCCTTTTAAATTCGGGATCTTTCATCCGGTTTTTTAGATAATCAGAATACTCCATACTATCAGCTCCTTTCTCAATAAGAGGATTCTGTTCTTATTGCATTAGCAAGATCTATTTCTTTTATTGGTGTTTTTTGAGTTCTTTTGCGAAATCCGTGGGTTAATATAAGATTGCTTTTTTTATTTCCCCAAAAACACAAGAATCTGTGGTCCCCACCTATAAACTCGTACAGATCTTCGTTTCTCAGCTTGTGAAACTTGTTTGGGGGGATTTGGGCATTTTGTGCCATTCTTTCAAACCACGGAACGAACTTAGCCTGCTCCTTGTCAGAAAGGCTGTCAAAATAGTCGAACACCGGGATTGAACCGTTATACCGGACAGCCCATTCAATCGCAACTTTTGGCCCTTCAGGAGTAACTTGGTCTTTTTTTGTTCTGCCATGGTTTATATATATGTAAACTATTATCGGACTTTATGCCCAAATGTCAATAGAGAATCTCATACGAACATCTTTCTAGACAGTCAACCTTTGCAACGTACTACCGTTGCCGCTGCTAGACGTCTCCTTTAGGCTGTGCCCAAATAGTGTATCTCTGAGAGCTTTGTCTACGCCGTAGCGCAGCATGTTGGCTAGGACCGCTCTGCAGATATCATGGAAGGTTGATCCCCCGAAACCTTTGCGGCCCAAAAAGCCTTGTGGAAAGCTTGACGGCATCTTCCGCCGGGACACCGGTATTTTTCAGGAATTGCCGCACCCGTTATTCTGTAACCCGGAATTCGAAAGCACACTGGTCATAAATATCCCCGGGATCTTGACCGACATACCCTTGATAGACATATGTTCCAGGTTCCACAAACCCCGGAACGGTTCGAAACAAGTGGGCGGACTTGGCACCAAACGGTTTTAGAAATATGTTGAAGGGACCGTCCAAAACCCCGGACGGCGGATAACTTTTATTGGAAGGCCCGGTAATCTTGGTAACGAAATAGGCGGCACCAGACAATCCCGTGCCGTTGGTAACCGTGGCCCGAAACCCAAGAGTTTGTCCCCGGGAAAGAACCACGGTGTCCGGAATCATTTCGCACGAGCATATCGGCGTATCGCATTTCAAAGGCGGCAATTCATGCAAAAACCGGATCGGCGAGGCATCTCTGACGGGGATCTTTGAATTGCCAATCATAATGTTG
>CAYSGJ010000163.1:0-3444 GCA_964430705.1 uncultured Desulfobacterales bacterium
CAGCTATGGCTTTTAATGTTTCTGTCCCACGGTCTGTCCCACGGTCTGTCCCGGTTTTGTTGTGCTGTCCCACTGTCCCACGGTAGGGGTCTGGGACAGTGGGACAGTCGGATTTTGCTGTCCCATTATCCATGTTGCGCCCCCTTTTTAAGTAGGCGGTGAACCCTACTTTTTGATAGGCCGGTTTCTGCGGCTATGTCCCTTATAGAGCAACCGTCGGCCTGGAGTCGCAAAACCATATCAAGTTCCACGTCCTCAATATCCCGGCAAACCCATTGCACCGCACCGCCCTCGGTTGTAATGAGCATGGCCTCAAAAGGCTTGGCGTCGTCACCAATCAGGCCACGGGCCTTATCTAAGTGAACTTCGAATCTTGCGCCCTGGTCCATGGTGTAGTCCGAGGGGCGTTGAAGGTTGATTACAGTGTCCAGAACGTCCTCCCTAGAACTCGTTCCCCTCTGCCCTCCGCTCTTGTTTGAATGGTGGACAAGTAAAACCGATATGCCGCGCCTCCGTAGGCTCAGAATCCAGTCTTGAACTGGGTGCCACGATTCGGTTTCGTTCTCGCGTCCAGCCCTTGCAAGTGTCGCCAGGTTGTCCACCACAACCAGTGAAGTATTTTGCAAAGCCGGTTCGAGCAACGCCTGTCCTTTACTGGTCGCCAGGTTAATGGTGCGCTCTTGAATGTCTGGGGTGATAATTCTAAAATATCCGGGGGCCGCTTCCACGGAGTAGCTCTTCACAACCGCTGCAAGACGTTCTTGCATAACCGAGCCAGGCATTTCGCCGTCGACAAATAACACGCGCCGAGCCTCGGGGGCCGTCCACCGGCATACCGGTTGCCCGGTTGCCACCGCATAACCAATATGAAGGCCTAACATGGTTTTTCCCACGCCACGCAAGGCATACAGCAAAACAAGTCCTTGGGTCGGAATTATGGGGCTTAAAACATAGTCTCTGGGCGGTAGCTCCAGGCTCAGAAAGTCCCGAACGTCAAGAACCGTCAAACCGGATTCTTCGGCCGGGGGTTCCTTTGCCGCGTCCAGGGCCTTTCGTACCGATTCAAGCCCCTGTTCGGCCGCCATGTCATTGAAGTCGGATTTCCCCTGGGGGTCCTTGAAGGAAGGCAGGGCCATTTTGCCACCGACAGAACGCGCCGCCGTCAGGGCCGATTCCTTGCCGGGGTTCCTTCCTTGCTTGGCCTCGGTCCCTCGGTCGTTATCGCCTGCAATAACGATTTCCCTTTCCGGGTAACGTTGCCGCGCCATGGTAGCCACAAGCTCAAGCTGATCTTTGACAGTACGATTTTCGATTCTCAATAAAATCAAGGCACTACCAGAAGCGGATTTGGTCTTGGCACTACCGTTTGGCTTTCTACGCATCGATTATACCCGCTGGATCGTAGGGGGCATGGCAACACCCACTGCCTGAAAAACTTTGCCACACACACCGTTGCTGCGGCTCCTGATGGAAAAACGTTCTCCGTTTTCCTCGATCATTACCTGTTGCAGCGCTTTTAGGTCTTGCTTGATATCTGCCCACTCAAAACTATGGCCGGCCGTCTCAAGGCGCTGATCAAGTTCCTTTCGGAGAACCAGCGCCAAGAAACTGCAAAAGACATGACCACGGATCGTTTGGTCTCGCTGATGATATATCGGGCGGGTATCGAGCAGCGACTTGATATCACGAAAAACCTTCTCCACCTGCCAGAGCTCTTTGTACTTGATGGCAACCTCTTGAGCAGACAAATCCGTATTGGTCTGTAGAACCCATTTACCGTCAAAGCGGGATTCATATTTGATCTTAGCTTCATCGATGCTCATGCCGCCCTTTTCGACTTTCAGGTACTTGCGATAGCCCTTGTTGCCCACCATGCTCTTGGGACCTTGTCTCATTTTCTCCCTGAGTGCTGCAATGATCGCATCGCGATCCCGAGCATCTTTCCGGGCCTGACGAGAGTTGAGACAGATAACATATCGATGACCGTTATGTTGAACCTCTTTGACTTTCAACGGTGCGGGATCTTTCGAATCACTACTTTCCGACCGTACTTGCTTATATCTTCCCGGAACCGATAGCACCTCTTCTTTAATCTCTTTGACCCTGCGCATACGAACCCCCAGGATATAGAGGATTTCATTGTCGGCTGATTCCAGAGCACGAACGGTTTTGGCACTGATCATGCCGCGATCGGCAACAATACAAACACGGTTGATGCTAAAACGCTTTTGCAGCTTCTCAACAATGGGCAGCAGCGTTGTAACGTCGGCCGTATTACCGGGCCACATCTCACAGCAAATCGGTTGACCTCTGTCGTCAATCACCGCCCCTACCACCATTTGTTTCAGATCCGGGCGGTGATCTTTACTGAAGCCCCTTTGCCCGATCGTGTCGCCACCTCGACCTTCAAAGTAGATCGACGTTGTATCGAAAAAGACCAAATCAAGATTTGAAAACAGGTCTCTGCGGTGGTAAAAAACAGATTCTTCCACCACGTCTTTGTTGCAACGGGGGGCAAAGGGCATCGCTCCTTGCTGCTCCTGAAGTTCTTCTCCCAAAAAAGACATGGCCCGGTAGAAATGATGAAGGCTTAACGCTTCAATACCCTCAATCACATAGTCCCGGCGCCAACGGTCACAGGAGCGATCAGAACCTGACACCATCAAACGATGTAAGACTGTGAGAAAAATAGCACGCTCAACATCGAATTCGAATTTGCGACCGACCAACAACTTGTGGATCGCTGCCTGTATGCCGGTTTCTTTCCACAGGCGTTCGAAGATCAGAGTCGGCCCAATCTTCTTGGCATCGGCCGATACATCGCTTTTCCCCGAAATAATCAACAGTGCCTGTTCGGAAAACCGGGAAAGCGAACGAATCAGTGTTTCCACCCGGCCCTTGGCGTGAAGCTGGTCCATCCGGCCCACGGTTGCGATCACTCGCTGTTTAACCTTACCCTTTTCCTTCTGGTTTTCGACTATTTGAAGGTATTGATACTTGCCGGATTTTTTCACTCGCGCAAACATGGGAGCCTCCTTTCAAGGACACCCCCAGACTACGCGCTGTAACTACTTATGTCAACAATTATTGCTAATATCTGTGGCACTACCTTTTTGAGCTCGGCCGAAACCCGGGTGTGTAATTTCAGGAACTTACGGTGCATGAAGGGCAATTTTTCACGGCAAACTGTCAAACTTCAGCATAAACCTGGTTGAACAGGCTGGTGTTGTGGCGACCTGGTTTGTCACCCATGATACGCCGCTTATTTCGCGTTTGAGAACCAATTCCAAGTTCGAGTTGGGCATACACCCCAATTTTGATTTCCTGATCCAAGGTGAGCCCCGCAACGGTGGCAATGCTCAGGAAGTGGTCGCTCGATTGCTTGAAATAGTGCCTGAAGCAAAATCAGTCCGCAGCCATTCCATGACCCAGAGTTCCAGACTG
>CAYSGJ010000164.1:0-4397 GCA_964430705.1 uncultured Desulfobacterales bacterium
GCAAGCACCACGCACCGCGCCACCATGTTCTCGAGTTCTCGCACATTCCCGGGCCAATCGTAATCCATCATGAGTCTCATGGCATGGGTGTCGAATCCCTCGATCTCCTTGCTTTCGACCAGGCAGTAGGTTTTCAGGAAATGATTCGCAAGCAGGGGGATATCCGCCATGCGCTCCCGCAGCGGCGGGGTCTCAATCGGAAGCACGTTGAGGCGATAAAAGAAATCTTCTCTCAAACGCCCGGCATGCATCTCCTTTTCTATGTCTTTGTTGGTGGCCGCAACGACCCGGACATCAACTTCCAAAAGACGCTCGCCGCCTACTCTCTCAAAACTCTTATCCTGAAGAAACCGCAACAGGAGAACCTGGGTCTCCAGGGGCAGATCGGCCACTTCGTCCAAAAAAAGAATGCCCCCTTGCGCCCTTTCCAAGCGTCCTCTTTTCTGGCTGACCGCGCCGGTAAAAGCGCCCTTTTCGTGCCCGAAAATCTCCGAGTGGACCAGGGTGGGTACAAAAGACGAACAGTGCGCCACCACAAAAGGGGTGTTTTTGTATTTGCCGGCACGATGGATGGCCCGGGCCACCATTTCTTTTCCCGTGCCGCTTTCTCCGCTGATCAACACCGTGCTGGTGGAATCGGCAACCGACCGGATCATTCGATAGATCTTCTGCATGGGCTGGCTGCGCCCGACAAGGCCCAGAAATTTGTCCGGACCGGTGAGCTGTTCTCGAAAAGCTTTTTCGCGAACCTCTTTGGAAATCTGATATCGTATCACCCCGGCAACCTGGCGAATCAAGGTATCCACAAAGACCATCTCATTTCCAACCTCCAACTCCACAGAAGACGAACCGAGCACAAAAAGCCCGTGGCATTGACCATCCACCTCCACGGGAAAAGCCATCCATGCGGAAAAACCCGAAACCAGCTCTTCAATAACGCCGACCCTGCCGCCCCACCCCTTGCCTGAGCAAACAGGGGGAACCTTTTCCCGGACCAGCAGACGCAACAAGGGCTCTTCCAGCCCCAGGGCCTTGAGCCTATTGCGTCCTTTCTCATGACAAGGCGCTATGGGGTCCCCTTCGTCGGACCGAGAAAAATAGAATCTGTCTCGCTGCGGGGTCAGAAGAAAAAGCCACATCTCAAAATCCGGATAGAAATCTTGCATCATGGCATGCAAGACGCGGCACATGCCGTCCAGGCTATATTCCTTGGTCATCCGCAAAAGGACGGCATTGATCGCTTGAAGCTCCCTATGCCTTCTTTGCAGCTCCTGTTCCGCCTGTTTCTGCTCTGTAATATCCTTCAGATGCTCAATCATGCCGATCACATCGCCGTTCAAATTCGCCAAAGGAAAGGCTGAGACCTCGATCCATCGCGTTGGTTTTTCTTCCCGGAGAAACGGAGCAACGCCCATGGCTCTTTCTCTGGAGTCGGAAGCGCGAACAGCAGGACACCAGGGGCAGGGAGAAGTGCCTATCCCATAAGCCTCGTAGCATTTTTTCCCAACCAAAGGGCTTTGATCCGCGCACAGCTTTTCAACCCATGGATTCACGCGAATAATATTGAAATCACAGTCCACCACGGTTACGCCGTCCTGAATGGCATCAAAAACGTTCCGAAGAAATCGCCCCTCGCCGCGCAACACCCTCTCTGATTCCTTTCGCTCCGCGATCCTTTCTTCTTCTATGCGAAAGATGTCCCAGAAAAGACGGGCCGACACATGGTCCATCAAACGCACATGATCGGGCTTGGTCTCAAAAATCCGGTCGGCCAAGCCGTCGACGCCGGTCAATTCCACAATGAGATCGAGGTCCTCCAGCGTAAAGAGATCCCGGTAATCCTGTGTGGTAAAAATTCCCTTCTTTCCGGCATATACATAACCAACAGCATCGGGGTTGATGTCCGCCACTCCAATGAGTCGCATACGAAGCGCCTTCAGTTTATTGGAAAATATCATGTCCATGATGGCCTTGCATCCAGGTCCTGCACCCACAATAGCCACGTTCAAGACGTTGTTTTTCCGCATGACGACTCTCACACTGCCCGCGCGGTTGGCGGTTAAATCGTTGGATCAAATAAGAAAACAAACATCGGGCCGCCGCAGATCACCCTTTCCAGTCGGGCCGCTCGGCCAACCACTGCCGAACCAGCTCTTGAAGCCACCCATCACAATCTTTGGAAAGATAAAATCTGGGAAAAAGAAGATCGTCATCGGCGTCCACCACACCTTCGTCGACAGCCCTTTTTGCCACGGCGGTGCCTGGATAAATTCTGATCCCCACGGTGATCTTCATGGCCTCCAATTGCAGCGACTCCGCAAACGCCAGGCTTTCTTCCACCGTGGTCCTGGATTCCTCAGGCCCACCCAAAAGCAGAAATCCCATGCGACCGATACCGTGTTCGGCAAGCATTTGAGACGCCTTGCGAATGTCTTGAGGAGCAAATCCTTTGTGCATGTTTCGCAACATGCGCTCAGAGCCGCTTTCAAACCCCAGGCTGACTTCCTTGCAGCCGGCCTTCGCCATATCCTTCACCAACGCCTCGTTCACCTGCGAGGGGTGCATAATACACCGCCATGCAATCCCCAGCCGCTTTTCAGCCAACAGGCGACACAGACGCCGGGCATACGATACCGGCAGATTGAACGTATTATCCGTGAAAAAAAATCGACGAAAACCATGCCCGACGTAGTGTCCGACGGCCTCGGCAACCCGCTCGGGCGAACGCCTCCGAAGAACACATCCTTCAATCACCGATGTAGAGCAATAACTGCATCTCATGGGGCATCCCCTTCGGGTCTGCACGGGAAGCCACACATTCGGATCGTCTTGCGCGACGGTACGCCACGGACCGGCATCGGCAAAAGGGAACGCATCGAGCGCTTTTACAAATATTCTATCCGCTTGACGTCCACGCCCCAAAAGGAAAAGACCCGGAACCGCCGAAAGATCTGCACGCGCCTGTATGAGATCCACCAAAAGCGGAAACACCGCTTCCCCTTCACCCTGAACCCCCATGTCGGCCTTTAAATATGACAAGACGCTTGCCGGGAACATGCTGTAGCCCGCCCCACCCAGGACAACCGGCGCTCTCGAAAGACGTCGGCACTCGGAAACGATCGGTTTTACCTGATCCAGTAGAAAGCCCGGAAGATCCATCTTCTGGTCATCCACATTCCGCACGGATATACCAATAACGCCCGGGCTGAAATTTTCCACTGCATGTCGGATGGTCGCGTTGGGATCGGGCGCATTAAGCAGATCCACCAACGCCACCTCGTGGCCTGCTTGTTTCGTCGCCGCCGCTACCGCTCCCAGGCCCACCGGGATGACCGGCATGTTGATGGATTCCGTATTGGCGGATATGAAAAGCACCCTCATGACATTATGATTTTGGCCGGCAAAGAAAACGACGGACGGATTCCCTCACGTGGCATCCACGAAACAGTTGCGTCAGTCTCTGGTGGAAAACGCACAACCGGTCAAGGGGTACGCCACCAGCCATGAAATGGGTGGCTTTGATTCTCCCGAGAACCGGGGAATTTAAAAAGAGACGGCATGTCTCCGATTGTTTACGTTTTGGGACGCATGCACGGCACACGGTTTGCTACAAAGCAACGGATTGGATGGGAGCTGGATTTGCAGAAGCAAAGCCCCGGCCCGTTTTCGTTCCTGTAATCTAAGCAGTAATGTAGAGTCCTCGGCCGACCCGCTTAATCTTGCCCTGCTTGAAAGATCTGGCAACAACATTTCTGATCTTTTTGTCATCAAATCCGGTCTTTTCTTTGATGGCGGGGACACCAATGCCCTTCTTAAATCTTTTGATAATCTTCAACACCTGATCGGTGCCGGTCGGAGCAGCCGTCTTTTTTGCCTGCACCTTTATGGCCCGAGTCTTTTTTGCTACAGGCTTTTTTGCTGCCTGGACTTTCACTGCCGGTTTTTTAGTTGGTTTTTTTGCTGCAACCTTTTTCGGTGTCGCTTTCTTCACGACGGCCTTCTTGGTAGAAGTCTTTTTCTTCGCGGCCCCCTTCTTGGCAACCGCTTTCTTGGTTGCCGCCGTCTTTTTGGTTGCCTTTTTTGCTGTTGCCATGATCGCTTTCCTCCTGTTTGTTTTTGTTAACGATCAACCATCGCTTAGAGTTCCTTGCCACTTTTGAAAAATGGTATCTTTGGCGCCACAGAAACAGTCTTTCCTTTTTTTTATACCGACTAAAAAATATATCATATCGATAACACACAAAAACACAAAACAAAAGCCAAAACACTTAATCATTTGAAAATTGCTACTTCAATATATGACGCACTCGCAAAAAGTCGATTTTGTGAACGACATTGAGCATTTTGGGAAAAAAGCTCCCGAGTCATTCAGCGTCAAAAATGCGAACTGTTTGAGG
>CAYSGJ010000165.1:0-12707 GCA_964430705.1 uncultured Desulfobacterales bacterium
TTGGTCATTAGTCATTAGTCACTGGTCATTAGTCACTGGTCAATAGTCACTGGTCAATAGTCTTTGGTTGGATAACTGATGCCGGATTAGTGAGCAGTGACGAGTGAGGTGTTAGGAGTGAGACCAAAAGGGTGCGATGTTATTCTCCTCACGCCTCACTCCTTACACCTCACTGTTAGCGATTTGCGATGAAACACACCATCACTTTCCAGCCTGATAATATATCCATTCTTGTGGACCACGGGACGAACCTGTTGGAAGCGGCCCTGGGCGCCGGTGTGCATATCAATGCCAGCTGCGGCGGCCAGGGGGTGTGCGGCAAGTGCCGCGTGATTGTGGTATCCGGGGAGGTGAAAAGCGAAAAAACGGACAAGATCAGTGACGAGAAGTACGCACAGGGCTGGCGTCAGGCCTGCAAGACGGTTGTCTTGTCGGATTGCACCGTTCGGATTCCTGTTGAATCCAGGGGACTGAAACGGGCCGTGGCCCGGCAACTGTATATGGGCAAGGCCGAACGCAAGATTTCCGCCCTGGAATCGATTCCCCTGGCTGAACATTGGCCCGATGAACCGTTGGCGGTGAAGTTGCCTCTCACCCTCAGGGCGCCGAGTCTGAAAGACAACGTGAGCGACCTGACCCGCTTTGCCGCAGGACTCAAGCAACAGCACGAGGTCGAGAATATCTCGGTGGATCTGCGATGTCTTCGGAGTTTGCCGCAGGTCTTGAGGCGCAGTCAATGGCATGTGACCGCCACGCTGATGGCGGGGCCCGGCCGGGATATGGTATCGTGGAAGGCCGACCAAGATGTGCCCGTGAATCTTGTGCGTGTGGAAAGCGGCGATACGTCGGCCCACAACCTGGCGGTCGCATTGGATATTGGGACCACCACCGTTTGCGGGCAGTTGATTGATTTGACGTCGCAAAAGGTCCTGGCGGAGCGGGCGGAGTACAACAGGCAGGTTGAATACGGCGACGATGTCATCACACGGATCGTGTTCAGTCAAAATCCCGATGGCCGCGGTAAGCTCCAGGCGCTGGTGGTGTCTTCCATCAACCAGGTGATGGACGAACTCCTGGAAGACGCGCAAGCCTCAAAAAAGAGCATATCGTGTGTGGTGGCGGCCGGGAATACGACCATGACCCATCTGCTGCTCAACATCGAGACGCGCTATATCAGGGAATCGCCCTATGTGCCGGTAGCCAATTTTCTGCCGGTGGTACGGGCGGCCTATACGGGCATCGACGTGCCTGATTGCGTTCAGCTTTACAGCTTCCCGTCGGTGGCCAGTTATGTCGGCGGGGACATCGTGTCCGGCATACTGGGCTCCGGTGTTTTTCAAAAAGAGGACCTGACTCTGTATATGGACATCGGCACCAATGGCGAGATTGTGCTGGGCAACCGTGATTGGCTGGCCTGTTCCGCCTGCTCCATGGGGCCGGCTTTTGAGGGCGGCGGCATCAAGCACGGCATGCGGGCCGATCTTGGGGCCATCGAAGGATTCAGTATCAATCCATTGACCCTGGAACCCATGGTTATTACGGTGGGCCGACTAAAACCGCGCGGGATCTGCGGATCAGGACTCATCAGCGTGCTGGCCGGACTTCTGGATGCGTGCGTTATCGATCCTCGAGGCAAATTCGCCCGAGACCTTGCCTCCGAACGGTTCAGGCAGGGCCGATTCGGATACGAATACGTGCTGGCGTGGGCCCGGGATTCCGGCACCGGCCATGACATCGTCCTTACAGAGGTGGACATAGAAAACCTTATCCGCGCCAAAGGCGCTCTTTTTGCGGGATGTCTTACCCTTCTGGAGGACCTGGATCTCACGTTTCAGGATCTGGACCGAATCATTATTGCCGGGGCCTTTGGCCGCTACATCAATCTTGAGAAGGGCAAGCAGATCGGACTGTTCCCCGACATTGCCGTTGATAAATTTCATTTCCTGGGCAATGGTTCTTTGCTGGGGGGGCGTCTGGTGTGCCTGTCCCGGGGGATGCTGACGGAGGTGGAACGGATTGCAAAAATGATGACCAACGTGGAATTGAGCGACAACCCGACTTTTATGGACAGGTATATGGCGGCCCTTTTTATGCCGCATACGGACGGCCGCCTGTTTCCGGATGTCAACGAACAGCTGCAGAAAAGCCGTGATATGATTCTGGCGCAAAGGCGGGTTTCATGACGACAACGGTTGCCATGGCAGGAAAAGGCGGTACCGGAAAAACGACGATCGCGGGACTCCTGCTCCGCTTTTTTCTCCAAAAAGGCATAAAGCCCATTCTGGCCGTGGATGCCGATGCCAACGCCAATCTGAACGAGGTTTTGGGCGTCGAGGTACGAAACACTCTTGGGGCGGCCCGGGAAGGCCTCAAGGAAGATGTGCCTACGGGAATGACCCGAGATCTGTATATGGAATTGAAGGTGGAAGAGGCTTTGGTTGAGAGCGAAGGCTACGACCTGATCGTCATGGGCCGCCCGGAAGGCGCAGGCTGTTACTGCCATGCCAACACGTTGCTGGCCCGATATATGGACAGGCTGTGCGGCAATTACCGGGTCGTGCTTATGGACAACGAAGCGGGTATGGAGCATATGAGCCGACTGGTGTCTCGCCGGGCGGATATCTTGCTGATTGTCTCGGATCCTACGCAAAGGGGGGTGCAGGCCGCCGCACGGATACGGGACCTGGCCCGTGAGCTGAACCTGGACGTGAAAAAAGACTTTCTGATCGTCAATCGCGTCAGGGGGGATTTATCGCCTGCAATCAGGGACGCCATTGCAGCCGCAGGCTTGAACCTGGCTGGCGGCGTTCCGGAGGACCCTGTGATCGGCCAATATGACGCAGAGGGAAAGCCTACGGCGCGGCTGCCCGAGGATTCGATCGCCGTGCAGGCGCTCCAGGGGATTTTTGAAAAAATCATTATAGTGAATAGTAAACAGTAAGCAGCGAGAGGCACGGAGCGAGAATGTAAGACGGGAGACGTAAGGAGTGAGGAGAAAAAGGCACCCCACTTTCTTGTTCCTTACACCTAACACCTCACTCCTCACTTGTAACTAATAGTGCCTCTGGCATCATGTGTCAAACCATTGCCCAATGACTACTGACCAGTGACCGGTCCATGCTTCGGGAACTTTCCATAAAGAACTTCGCGATTATTGATGACCTTTCCATTGCCTTCAGCGTGGGTCTCAGTGTGCTTACTGGAGAAACCGGCGCAGGTAAGTCCATTATTATGAAGGCCGTGGATCTTATTCTCGGCGGCCGGATGTCTTCGGATCTGATTCGCAGCTCTGAAGAGACGGCCGAGTTGGAAGCGCTTTTTGAGGTTCCCGAAGACAGCCGGGCCGCACGGCTCGGTCAAGCCCAAGGGCTGGATATGACGGATGGATTGTTGATCCGACGAATCATCCAAAGAAGCGGCCGTCACAAGACATTCATCAATGGTCGATTGGCTACGACACAGATGCTTGCCGGCATAAGCGAGCATCTTGCCGGCATTGCCGGCCAACATTCCCACCAGGCCCTTTTAAAGTCCGACTATCACCTTTTTGTGCTGGACCGGTTTGGGGACCTGCTCGCGCTTCGGACCGAGGTTGCTTCGTGTTATCAACACGTCGTATCGCTGATCAAGACATTGGCTGGTCTTAAAACGCAGCGAGATCAACAGACACAACGCTGTGAACTTCTGGCCTTTCAGGCCAAAGAAATTCAACAGGCCCGTATTGTTGAAGCCGATGATGCGCAACTGGAACACGAACGCCAACGTCTTAAACACGCGCAGCACCTTTACGACACCGTGGGGGGTTGCGTAGAATTGCTCTACGGCGTTGACGGGGCTGTGGTGGAACGTCTGGCGGGAATCGGCAAGGCCATTCAATCCCTTTGCAGTTTGGACACCGCCCTGCGCCCTGTTGCACAGAGGATTGACGATGCCTCTTTTGAGCTGGAAGACATTGCTGGTGAGCTTCAGAAATACTTGCACGGGATTGTTTTCGATGCACATCGGCTGGAAGTGGTTGAGCAGCGGTTGGATTTTCTGGAAAGTTTGAAAAGAAAATACGGCGGTACCCTCAAAGCCGTGATTGCCTTCGGACAAGAGGCGGAAAAACAGCTGGCCCGTGCCTCGTCTTTGCCTGAAGCGATAAAAGACACGGAAGACGAACTTGCCGGGCGTTACCGTGAACTCTGTGATCTGTGCGGCCGACTGTCTCGTAAAAGGCGACAGGCGGCCAAGCAACTGGCCCGGGAGGTGCAGCAAGAGGTGGCCTCATTGGGGATGACGAAGACCCGTTTTGACGTGGAGTTCGTGCCGGTTCCTTACGATAACAATACGGATCCGCATTTGTTGGCGGATGGCGGCGGAATTGAAGCCACGGGCATCGATCGCGTGGAGTTCGTGGTGTCTCCGAACATCGGCGAGGATCTGAGACCGCTTGCGCGGATTGCCTCCGGGGGAGAGCTTTCCCGGTTCATCCTCGCCCTTAAGGCCATTTTGGCTTCCAACGATGCCGTGGAAACGCTTATTTTTGATGAGGTCGATGCCGGCATCGGCGGTGGCGTGGCCGAGATGATCGGGAAAAAACTGGCTTCCCTGGCCCGATTTCACCAGGTCATATGCATTACCCATCTGCCGCAGATCGCCGGGTTTGGGAAAAACCATTTCAAGATCGAAAAACAGGTTCGAGACGGGCGGACCCATACCATGATCACCCCTGTTGAAGGCCAAGATCGTATTAAGGAGCTGGCCCGTATGTTGGGCGGGGTCAAAATTACCAAGAAGGCATTGGCCCACGCGAGGGAGATGGTCACCGGTTCGATGCATGATTCATGATTCATGATGCCGGATACAGGAGGGGCAAGAGGCAAGAGGCGCGAGGCTAGGGGCGAAGAGCAGAGGGCAATTCTTGGTGAACAGTGAACAGTAAACAGTGAGCAGTTCAAAAAACTTGATGCCGGATGCAGGATCCATGATGCCGGATGATGGAGCGACGATGTAGGGGAGGGCTTTATGCCCTCCCGGTTGAGCGAATTCGCAAGGTTTTCGGGCGGGGATGAACCCCGCACCATACAAGGCGGGGATCTGTTGCGCCGAAGGCGTGGAGACGATCACCGTATGGATCGATACCGTTTTGCCGGGCGCGAGGAGCAAAAGCGCAACCCGGAAGCGACGTCAAGGCAGGATTGCGAATCGGCTTGACAAATAAGCAGTGCTAGTTAATGATTGCTATACTGGAAACGGGCATATATAAACGCCTGCGTATTCGATTTGCGGTGTGGGTTTTGACAAAGGCGCCGGTTCCGGGGATTGGAATTTTATAACTGCTATGGTTCGGATGATCAAAAAGTTTGCGAAGTCATAAAAAGAGGGGGTAGCCTATGCTGGTCCAAGGGTGGATGACTACGGACGTGGCCACGGTTGAAGAGAATACGTCTATGATGAAGGCATCCATTGTGATGAAGGAGAAAAAAATTCGATGCCTTCCCGTGGTCAATGACAAGGGAAAATTGGTGGGTATTGTCACTGACCGGGATTTGCGGGATGCGGCGCCTTCCAAAGCAACGACACTGGATGTCTATGAACTCAATTATCTGCTGTCTTCGATGAAGATCAAAGACATCATGAGCAAGAACTTGGTTTTTGTAAGGCCCGACGAGACCGTAGAGTTTGCAGCCATATTGATGATTGAAAACAAGATATCGTCGCTTCCTGTGGTCAACAAAAAAGGGGCTCTGATCGGCATCATTACCCAAACGGACATTTTTAAGGTGCTGATCAACATAACCGGTGTATATTCGGGTGGCATTCAGTTTGCGTTCAGCCTTGAAGACCGCCCCGGTTCGATCAGAGAAGCCGCGGATGCGATTCGTTCTTTTGGTGGCCGGATTGTCAGCATCATGTCCACCCGCGAGACCGCCGAAGAGGGACGGCGAAACGTCTACATCCGATGCAGCGTGTTGCCGGAGGATACGTTGCGGGATCTGGTCAAGGCATTGGAAGAAAAGTTTATCGTGCTTTATTCATCAAAAGATCTCTTGGAAGAAGTGGAAAAACGGCGGGTCAGGGTCCCGTAGCCAATGGGCCGAAGGAGGCTCAAGGCGAAACGCAATAAAAACTGTTTTGAATACACGGCTTGACCGTCGTTTGCGTTAGGTCTCAAGCCCGGCTTTACATATCCTGTTTGAAGAATTGCCCGGATTCCGTCACGGAACCGGGTTTTTTCGTATATTGTGTAGGAACCGTTCCTTCTTTAAAGCATTCGAAGATGGTCTCTTTGGATTCGGGAATCGCCAACATACCGGTTTCCGCGTCGATTTTCGCAAAAACCACACCGTCAGGAACCTGAAAAACACGAACGGGCTTGTCCTGTAAAATGGTCTGCATGAACTGCAACCAGATGGGGCATGCGGCCCTGGAGCCTGTCTCGCCGGCTCCGAGTGATTTTTCTTCATCGAATCCAACCCAAACTCCGGTTACGTAACCGGGCGTGTATCCCACAAACCAGGCGTCGTAGAGGTTGTTCGTGGTGCCGGTCTTACCTGCCGCCGGCCGGTTGAGGGCCTTTGCACGCCAACCGGTTCCATGTTGGATGACTCCCTGAAGCAGGTTGGTGATGATGTAGGCCGTGGATTTGTCAATGACCCTGTCACTTTCAGGAAAATTTTCTTCAAGGACATTCCCGTCCCGGTCCAATATTTTGGTCACAAAACAAGGTTTGATACGATATCCTTGGTTGGCGAAAACCGAATATGCCCGTAGCAGCTCAAGCAGTGAGACGCCCGAAGAGCCCAGCGAGATAGATAGATCGCGACTCAGCTCCGATTCAATCCCCAGCCTTCTGGCATAGTCGATGGTGTAGTCGATGCCGATATCTTTGAGTATCTTGACTGTAACGACGTTACGGGATTGCGCCAGGGCGGTTCTGAAAAGGGTGGGGCCGTGGAATTTTTCTCCATAGTTTTTCGGTTTCCATCGAAAGTCTCTTTCAATATCGTCAAACACCAGGGCTGAATCGATGACAATAGTTGCAGGCGTATAGCCTTTGTCCAGGGCCGCGGCATAGATAATGGGTTTAAACGCCGAGCCGGGCTGGCGCCTCGATTGGACGGCTCGGTTGAACTGGCTTGCCCGGAAGTCTCGGCCCCCGTTCATGGCTTTTACATAACCCGTGTCCGTTTCGATACAAAGCAGGGCGCTTTGGACCAGAGGCGTCTGTTCGAGTGCCACCTCCCAAAGGTCGTTTTCTTCATGTTTTTCCTTTAAAGAAACGGCGATAACGTCTCCTACGGCAAGAACGTCGCCGACCCTTCGAACCCTTGCTTGGTAATAAGGAACTTCGATGTCCGGCTTCCTGGCCCACGCCATGTTGTCAAGGGGAAGATGTCCCAGGGCGTTTCCCATGCGCACGGTTGCGGCTTGCGCCGCGTCATCGACTTCTACGACAATGCCCTGGACGATCTTGTCCGGCTCCAAGGACTGTTTTTCCAGGGATTTTCCGATCTGTTGGCTAAATGTTTCTATGTCCTCAGGCTCCAAACGCTTTAAAGGGCCCCGATATCCCTGCCTTTTGTCCAGGTCTCGGAGTCCCTCTTCTACGGCGAGCCGTCCGGTTTTCTGCATTTCAAGATTGACGGCCGTGTAGACACTGAGTCCCTCATTGTACAAGACCTGTTTGCCATATTTTTCCTCGACATATTGCCTGACATGCTCTGTGTAGTAAGGGACCTCTTCGATGTACCAATTCTTGCGGCTTTTGATGTCCAATTCGAGGTTGATGGCTTCGGTGGCCTGAAGATTGGTGATGTAGCCCTCATCGATCATTCGGTTCAACACATAGATCTGTCGCTGCTTGGCCTGGTCGGGACGCACAAAAGGGGAATAGCGGCTTGGGGCTTGGGGAAGACCGGCCAGCAGGGCGCATTCAGCCAGATTCATTTCATGGACTGATTTACCGAAGTAGTTTTCCGCCGCCGCGGCCACACCATAGGCCCCGTGTCCCAGATATATCTGGTTGAGATACAAAAACAGAATCTCTTGTTTGGAAAAGGCCCTGTCGATACGATACGCAAGGAAGGCTTCACGGATTTTTCGAGCGTAGCTTTTTTCGGTCGAAAGGAAAAAAGACTTGGCTACTTGCTGTGTGATGGTGCTGCCCCCCTGGATGATTGTGCCGGCTTCTATATTCTTGAGAAACGCCCGGACCACACTGAAGAAATCAATCCCTTCGTGTTTGTAAAACCGGGCGTCCTCGGCCGCAACAAAGGCGTCAATGAGTGTCTGGGGCATTTTCTCAAGAGCGACGACGATTCTTCGTTCCTTAAAGAATTCAGCTATCTTGCGGTTGTCGTCCGAGTAGACCATGGTGATGACGGGAGGGCTGTAGTCCTTGAGGGAAGATATTTGAGGCAGGGTCTTGGTGAAGTAAAAGTAGGCTGCACCAAGAAAAAGTCCTGCAAGTACCGACAGCGTGAGGACCGTCCCGTAGAACAGGTAGAGCAGGCGTTTGAAACGCCCTTTGTTGTTTTTTTCGGTGGTTGTGTTTGTGGATGATCCGTCGTCTTTCAGAGTAGCCACTTCCGGTTATCCTTTCTCAGCGTGTCGGCTGAGGGTTTTTCAGGGAAAGTGTCGCTTAAGGCATTGCGACCCATAGGGCCGGGCGTTGTGACGATTCTCCAAACCCGACATTTTGCGGAATTTTAACAAAAAAAACAAAGAGATGCAAGCAAGTCCCCGGCGGCATCCCGTTGTCCGTACAACATCCCATATTCACGGCAAAAAACGCGTGCCTCTTGTATTTGGTTGTTTTAAAACCTGGTCCTGAGGACCAGGTCAGAGTTGTTAAGGCTTTGCCGAATTTCGAAATTAGATATTCGGATTTAAGCAGAGGCGCCAGGTAAGCCCCCCTTTAAGGGGGTAACAAAAAACCGGGCCCTCTGGACCCGGATATTTATTGTTGTACAACGACGGCCGGGTGGATATGAAGTCCGTCCCGTTTTGAGAATTTGCGTTCCGGTGGCGGCCATTGACGTATCATCGTTGTTTGATATTATCCTTTACTGGGATGTGTCTCCCGAAAAGCACGAGGCGTTGTGTACACGCAGGCGCCGACTCCGGGCAACGGGTGGAAATAAGCTTGACATAAATCGGTGAATCTTACTAATAGCCTACTTTCATGAAGCCTACTTCCATGATCCGTTTGAACTTCGAAAAATGCGACGGCCTTATTCCCACCATCGTTCAAGACCACCAAACCGGCGAGGTCTTGATGCTTGCCTTTATGAACGAGGAGGCGTGGCAAGAGACTCTCAAGACGGGAAAAGCCACTTTTTGGAGCAGAACTCGGCGGAAACTGTGGGTCAAGGGCGGCACATCCGGTCATGTGCAGTTGATTAAAGAGATTCGGGTGGACTGCGATGACGATACAATCCTGCTGAAAGTGGAACAGTTGGGCGGCGCGGCTTGTCACACCGGATATCGCAGTTGCTTCTTCAAAAAGGTGGAAAACGGATCCGTTCATGTTGTGGGCGAAAAAGTTTTTGACCCTAAGGAGGTCTATAAATAGTCATGCAGGAAAAACTCAAACTGGGAATTCCCAAGGGCAGCCTTCAGGATGCGACGATCGCCCTGTTCAGGCATTCGGGCTGGAGAATCAACCTGAACGGGCGGAGCTATTTTCCCGAGATTGACGATGCGGGCATCGAATGTGCCATATGCCGTGCGCAGGAGATGTCGCGATATGTGGAAAGCGGTACCCTGGACGCCGGGCTGACCGGGATTGATTGGATCTACGAAAATGAGTCGGATGTTCATGTCGTCGAAGACCTTATTTATTCGAAGGTGAGCCAACGGCCCGCTCGTTGGGTGCTTGCCGTTCCTTACGATTCCAATATTCAGACCTTGGAGGACCTGCAGGGTAGGAAAATTGCCACGGAAATGGTCAATTTTACGAGGAAATACTTTCAAGAACGAGGCATTGACGTCAAGGTCGAGTTTTCCTGGGGGGCGACGGAGGCCAAGGTCGTATCCGGCCTGGCGGATGCCATTGTCGAGGTGACGGAAACGGGCTCTACGATCAAAGCCCACGGACTGAAGATCATCCATGAGCTCCTGCAGACAAACACCAAATTCATTGCCAACCACCACGCATGGGCGAATCCTGACAAACGGAAAAAGATCGAGCAGATAGCGCTTCTCTTGAAGGCTGCTCTGCAGGCGGAAAAAATGGTGGGGTTGAAGATGAATGCCCCGAAAGAAAGCCTGGCTCAGATTGTTGACCTGCTTCCCAGCCTCAATGCGCCTACGGTGTCCCCTTTGTATCAATCACAGTGGTTTGCCGTGGAGACGGTGGTGGCATCGTCCGTGGTTCGAGATCTCATTCCCGATCTGCTTAGTAACGGCGCCGAAGGCATTATTGAGTATCCGTTGAATAAAGTGATATAGTGAACGGTGAACAGTAAGCGGTGAGCAGTAAACAGTCGACGAACGACAAATAACCGATCACCCGTAACGCGCAACCTGCAACCGGCAACCGACCTATGACAAACGGACAGACAATTTCAAAGCGTACGCGGGAAATCAAGCCCTTCATTGTGATGGATGTGCTGGAAAAGGCCCACAGTATGGAACGCCGGGGTACCGATATCGTGCATCTTGAGGTCGGGGAGCCCGATTTTGACACCCCCGCCTGTGTCAAAAAGGCTGCGATTCATGCCCTGGAGGCCGGGCATACCCACTATACCCACAGCCTGGGTCTGGTGGAATTGCGCGAGGCCATCTGCAGCCACTACGAGCAGCGTTACAACGTTGTCGTGGAACCTGACCAGGTGGTCGTTACCTCTGGGACCTCACCGGCCATGTTTATGTTGTTTGCCGCCCTCATCGAGCCGGGCGATGGGGTGATCATTTCAGATCCCCACTATGCCTGTTATCCGAATTTCATCCGTTTTGTCGGCGGTCAGCCCGTGACTGTGCCGGTCCATGAAGACGACGGTTTTCAGTACAGGCCGGAAATGATTCAGGCCAAGATGGACGCCAAAACCAGGGCCATCTTCGTCAATTCACCATCCAACCCGACGGGCAACTTGTTGTCTCCGGAGCGTATGAAGGCGATTGCCGACCTGGCTCCATACATCGTTTCCGACGAGATTTATCACGGTCTTGTTTACGAAGGACAGGAACATTCCATTTTGGAATACACCGACAGGGCTTTTGTGCTCAACGGGTTTTCCAAAGCTTATGCCATGACAGGCTGGCGGTTGGGCTACTTGATAGCGCCCAAACCGTTTATCAGAGCCATTCAGAAGGTTCAGCAGAACTTTTTCATTTCAGCCAACGCCATCACCCAATGGGCCGGCATTGCTGCCTTGAAAGAGGCCGGTCCGGATGTGGCGCAGATGCGCACGACCTACGACCAACGGCGCCGGTTTATGATCCGCCGGCTCAAAGAGATGGGCTTCGGCATTACCGTGGAACCTACCGGCGCTTTCTATGTCTTTGCCAACGCCAAGCGGTTTTCAAATGATTCATACCGCCTGGCGTTCGACATTCTTGAAAAGGCCCACGTGGGCGTTACCCCCGGCGTGGATTTCGGGGCCAATGGAGAGGGCTATCTGCGCTTTTCCTACGCCAACGCCATTGAACATATTGCTGAAGGCATGGACAGGATCGAACGGTATTTGAAGGGGAAACAGTGAACCGTACACGGTACGGTGTGAGGCACGGATGTTGTTGGATGCAAGACGCCGGATACCGGATGCATGATGCCGGATTGTAGGTTGGTGCGAGCTTGGCGAGGCCCAACAAGAGCATTGGATGTCAGTTGCCTGATGAGGCCAAGGGCGAATGCATAACGCGCTTGCCTTTACTATTCACAGTTCACAACCGACGTTTCACGCGCCGCAGGCGCTGTCCCCATGATCATCAAGTCTGCTGTCTTTGTAAAAAGTGCGGTCAAGCCTTCCCAATATCCCGGCTACGACTTTCCGGAGGTGGCTTTTGCCGGACGTTCCAACGTGGGCAAATCCTCCTTGATCAACCGTTTGTTGGGGCGCAAAAAACTGGTTAAGACCAGCGCCACCCCGGGCCGCACCCAGACGATCAATTTTTTCCTGATAAACGACGGTATTTCTTTCGCCGACTTGCCTGGATACGGCTATGCCAAGGTTCCCGTGGCGGTCAAGAAAAAATGGGGCCCCATGGTGGAGTCATACCTCAGAACCAGGGCGGGGCTCAGGGCTGTGGTGTTTATTCTGGATATTCGCCGATCCCCGAGTCACGCTGATCAGGATCTTTTTGCCTGGCTCGCGCACCATGATATTCCCCAGATTTTGGTTCTGACCAAAACAGACAAGCTGAAAAGAGGCGAGCTGGCCTTTCAGCGTGTGCGTATTGCGGAGGCCTTCTGCCTGAACCCCGAAACACTGTTGCTCTTTTCCGCAGTTACGGGTGCGGGCAAGCAGCTTCTTTGGGAGGCTTTGAAGGCAGTGCTATGACCTCGTTTCGCTGTGACCGTCCGAAGGTTGTCGCTCGATATCGAATAGGTCGCCGGAAACGGACCGCAACATTTAAGGCGCCAACATACGAGGTGGAGAAAGCGCTGAATAACGAATTACAGTTCTCTATAAAGCTCAAGTAACACCGCCGGCCTATGGGCATCGGTCCTCCAGGCGGCCAAAACTCGCCGCAAAGGCCGCGTAAGGACTGCCGTCGAC
>CAYSGJ010000166.1:0-24009 GCA_964430705.1 uncultured Desulfobacterales bacterium
TCAACCAAGTTGGTGCGAATTATTATATAGCGAAATAAATTAAGCTTTAAAGTTTAAGTAAATTGTTAAGATTAGAATGGTTGTGGCTGCGACCGTAAAAGATGAATTGCCGTTTTCACCTTGGCTTTTTCATCGGCGCCTAAAGCTTTGGTGCGACAATTTGTCTTTGTTTTTACCACCACCATAGGTTAATACCTGAGAGTATCAGCCAGCAAAAAACGTAAATCCCTAGCAATGTCGGCATAGAAGTCACCTCCGATCTGTTGGACGGCGGCCGTGTCTTGTGTTACTGAACTTGTGGCCCTATGGTTCCCGGGGGGCCTGTCCGGTGGTGCATACGCTGTCGTTAAAGGTTATCAAGCACCATACCGTGAAGGGGGGTCCAATAAAAATCTATGAATATGAGATAGTTAGTTGATAAGGCCTTTGGAATGGCTTGTTGAAAAGAGAAAAAAAGTTACACTTGTTGAGAAAAGTTATGCCAGATGTTGGCATCTCATGGGATAAGGTGTTTTAGCGGGGGGGTGGACGTTTTTAAGGGATTTGGAGGTGTCGTCATGACATTGGGGGGCAACAGGTCGTTTTTGCTAAAAAACGGCGGTTTGTTTTTTATAACCCGTTAAAATATCTTGACAATAAAAATTGGATTTTGTATCTGATCGATATAATTAAAATTTTGGGGTATGCTATGAATAAATCAGAACTCATTGAAGTGCTGGCAAAGGAAAATGGTCTTAGCAAGACAAAGGCTGCTGAAGTCATCGACCTGTTTTTTGATGAGATGACAACCGCACTGGCAAGGGGTGAACGGGTCGAGATCAGGGGGTTTTGCAGCATCTATGTGAAGGAATACAAGGCGTATGTTGGACGAAACCCTAAGACCAAGGAAGCCGTGTCCGTGTCGGCAAAGCGACTGCCGTTTTTTAAGTGTGGCAAGGAGCTTAAGGAGCGGGTTGATATCGATTAGATCGGGCAAAGCGCAAAGCATGAATCACATACGGAAAACAATGCATCTCGATGTCATACCCGTGCCGGTTGCACCGGCCGGCAATGGAAGCGGATCTGTATAGCTTTTTGCTTCGCGGTGCAGATATTCGAAGATTTTCAAAATATCCGACCCCTTCATTCCGACGTCCCTCTAACTCCTTATAACCTTGGTGACATTTCCCGTCGGCCGTATACTGCGGATTTCATCGGGTGATTCCGATACCGTCCGGTTTCTCTGATAAAAACGGTCTTTTTCGCTGTAAATGCATCCGCAATATTGCTGGCGATACATGTGCATCCGTCTTGATTCTTCCATACCCTCTTGCCAACCCTCTCGAAAATCTTGATAATAAAAGGGCACGCCGACAGACTTGCCCAGGCCTTCTCCGGTGGTTCTGATGCATGCATGTTGCTGGTGTTTGCTCTGCAAAAGGGTGGACGTGAAATAGTCGAATTTACCGCGCCTCGCCAGCATGGCCGTTGTCCTGAGTCTGTCATGATAGCAGTATTGACAACGTTGCGGTTCGCGAAATACCACGTTTTGTAGGAAGGTTTCCATGTCGTAGCCCTCCTGATAAATGACCTTGAGGCCCTGTTGCTCTGCGTAGTGTTTCAAAGCATGTTCGCGGCGCAGACATTCCTGGTAAGGATGGATGTTGCGGTTGTAGAAAAAACCCATCACCTCAAAGTCTTTTTCCCTAAGGGCTTTCAGGGGATATATGGCGCAGGGCGCACAGCAGATATGCAATAAAATCTTCATGGTTGAAATGGGGGTCAAGGCGTGGTTGACGGCACCATGCCTACCATGTCTGCGTTACACAACAGCGTCTGTAGCGCTTCAGGAAATAAGGCCTATTCAACAACGGTCACGGTGATATTTTTGGCATTTTCCATGATCTTGTGTGAAATGCTTCCGGATACAAACTGTTTAATCCCTGTCAGTCCTCTCCGGCCGATTACCAGGGTGTCGTAGTCGCCTTTTTGCGTTTCTTGCAGGATGTCTCTTGCAATACCGGCCTTTTTCTTGCGAATCCTTGTTACCACATTTTTTTCGGAAAAACCTGCTTTTACCAGTATTTTCTTCGCCTCATCCATGAACCCTTCCATGGCGGCCTTTTTCGCATCTTCGATAGTGCAAAAAGCCTGAACGTTGGCCTTAAAAAGAGGCATGAGCGAAGGACCGTCAAGGCCGCACGCAGCAGTCGGGTCCGGTATGATGCTCAGTAAGGTGACGGGGGTGTTTGGTTGAATGGTCTGGGCCACGTATTTGACCGCATTCAGTGAGTTTTTTGAGTTGTCGACCGCCAGCAGTAATTTTTTCGCCATTTTCTTTCTCCTTTCTCAATAAAATCTTTTTCCCCTTGTAAAAACGATGGTCCTGTCGGTCTGGCCGGGGATGGAAAGCCGCGTTAGAATACTATTTTCCGGACATTGAATCTGCTTTCAGGTTCTTGGAAATAGCAACAAAAAACCTTGTAGGCAAGGGTTTTTCGGTATCTATTTCAAACCAAACGCGACCCCCATGGGTTTGGATAATGACTTCCTTGACGATCGCCGGCCCAAGACCCGATCCCTCCAATATTTCAGAGTCAGGATGTTTTCGACCGGTCAGGTCGCTGCCGATGTCGTAAAGGACGGCCAAACTTTGGTCCCTTTTCTTGAGCTTCGATTCGCTGAATTTCATAGATACGTATTTTTTGTTTGCCACCACGATTTGTAAGTCCTAAGCTACAGCTATTTGCTCGTCAATGGTGTTTTCTCTATGGTCGTTTTTCGACTTTTTCCGGGTAGTCTCGATCCGAGTATAACGCGACAATCTTGGATTCCAAGCTTTTGAGAAGGTCTTTTGGTCTTTTGTGTGGTCGTTTTCCAGCGGGTCAATGGATGCTGACATTGTAGCGCCCTTCTTCCGCTTTTTCTCGGCTCGACAACATGTTCGCAATACGGGCGCCAAACGTCCTCAGTTCATCGGCAATCTTTTTAATTTTCGCATACAAATCAATGAGGATGGTATCATGACGTAAACCTGCTGCAGGATCTACCCGGCCGCGGTGATTAAAGAGAAGGCCGGGTGGAAGAACGGTCGTGGTGATCGAAAAAGAAATGGGCGCCGGGTTTAAGTTATATCCGCCAATTAAAAAGTAAGGAGGAAGGGCTATGCGATTCAAAGTGCTGGTGGTAGATGATGAGGATGATTTTCTTCAGATCTTTATCAAGCGATTGCAAGCGCGAAATATGGATGTGGCCGGCGTGGAGAGCGGAGAGAAGGCCCTTGAGCTTCTTGAAAAGGGTTCTTTTGATGTGGTCATCCTGGATGTAAAGATGCCGGGCATGGACGGCGTGGATGTATTGCGGGAAATGAAAAGGAAATGGCCCCTTATGGAGGTTATCATGCTGACCGGTCATGCCTCTGTTGAATCGGGAATTGAAGGGATGAAACTTGGCGCATTTGACTACATCATGAAACCGGCAGATATTGATGACTTGATAGACAAGATGCGCAAGGCCTTTGAAAAGAAGTCAAATCATGAAGAAAAAATTCGCCAAATCCGGATCCATGAGTCGAAGACACCGGTTTGACCCCACAATAAGGAAAAGCGGTTGTCCGAAAAGCTCAAGTCAGTATCGCGGCCTGATGGAGGGTCGATACCCATCCACCTCCTTTTAGCATGAACTGAAGTATTTCGGATAACCGCATAAGGGGATTGCAAAGAATTATCTTAGCGTGAAAATCCGATTTTCACGCCGGGGCGATGTCCTGACGGGTTCGCATCCTTGGCGCCTTCAATAGGGCCGCATCACAAGGCCTGCCGTCTTGAAAAGCTTCTCCGAAAAGACTATTGCCGATTGACCGGTTGACCCTTTCCTGTGACCGAATGCCCAAGCCGAGTAAAATCATCTCGACGGACTTACGCATGCATGCATCGCACAGACACACCTGGACGATTACCTTGCCGTGGCGTAGCTTGACCACATGCCTTGCCTGATGGCGACAATTGTGAATAAAGCATGGAAAACTTTCCCGATGTCTGGAAGTTTTCCATGCAAGCCTGGTGACTTCGATCATGACCTGCTTAGCTCGCGCAATGGAACGCTTGACGGAACCCCCTCATAGGGTGTCCTTCTGGTGGATCTGCTGACCTGCGGTTCTCTGAGACTTTTTAAAATCCGGATACTTTCTTTTTGGCCCTTATATAGTTTTGACTTTCTCAGCGCCATACCGGTGATTTGAGCCAGAGCCTGGACGAAGTCCACGTCGTCAAGCGTGAACTCCCAGTGCTCGGAAGTATAGACCCTCAGAGTGCCGATGACGGCGCCTCCGGAAACGATGGGGACGGAAAGAATCGAAGCAATGCCTTCCCGTTTGGCTTCATCCGGATACTGAATTCTGGGATCATCCGCTACATCATAGATAGCCACAGGGTCGCCATTGAGTGACTTTGAAATGGACCGATTTGCACTTAAAGGACCTTTGTCGATGTACTCATCACTCAGTCCGTATGATGCCGCTATCCTGAGTACATCGGTTTTCTTATTCAGAAGAAACAATGCACAACCTTTTACGCCCATGGCGCTGGTGATACTCTCAACGGTCATCAGTGCCACTTCCTCCGGATTATTGGAGTGGGAGATAGCGTTTGTGACTTTCAGCAACGTCTCATAGTTCCTCATGAATTTTTTCATCACGCCCTCCGTTCTTTGGATAATGGTCTTTGAGTATGGCTATGGAACGGACACGTAATAGACAGGAAGAAATGCTCCCGACAGGGCGAAATCAGCTCTGCTGGAAGCCGCAATGGCAAACTTTGAGACGCACCGTTTAATCCCCCTTTCCGTCAATCATTGACATGATGATTATTCAAGTGCCGCAACAGCCGTGCCAGCATGGTTCGTTGGACTTTGAAGGCCGATCAACCCACTGGATTGTATAAATATTTAGGTGTGAACTCTCAGAGCTGCGCGGGCGTGATGGACTGCGAATGGGAACAATGTATACCCGGTTCGTTGAAGCACAGCGATTGGATTCAGAAACGCTGATTACGTCTCCGGGAAACCAACCCCGGAGTCTTTGACCCATGAAATTTTTGGACGCTTTTCTCCAACCCAATTGGAGAAAAACCTGTGTTCTATAAACGGAAATTCTCGTCAAGTTTCCGCCGCCGGCAGAGCGTGGTCCCTGGAAGGATCTTTTGCATGCGTCCATGCTCTGCCGGCGATTGCTGATCTGCTGACCGTGTCCGGAGGATGTTGTTAACCGCCGAACACTTGCACCGGCTTGTAAGGGTGGGTCCCCTCGATGACCTCAACACCGGCTTTTGCTTTCACCTTTTTGATGAGTTCCTCTTTGTACGGACAATTGTCCAGGAGACAAGTTCCAATGTGCACGGCGTCCACGGTTTCTCCGAACGGCGCCATCCACGTTTTTAGTTGCATCAACCGGACAATAACTCCTGAACCGGGACAATCTCCACAATGGATCAATCCTTTCAGCCTGACTTCGCCGTTTCCCTGGTACCTTTCGAACTCGCCTTCCCTTTTGTCAAAAGCCGTCAAGCAACGATGACATCCAATGCAGGATTCATCTTTGATTTTCTTGCAACTCAACACCGCGACGTTCATCTTCATTTTTCTCCCTTCTTGCTTGATATAAACCCGATTAACACAAAATCCGCTTCAGAGCAACCAGGATCCGGGGAAAGAATATCTCCATACCCCCTTCCATTGGTGTCCCGATTCCTTCTTGTCGTGCTGTCATATTGCCGTTACGACTATACGGCATTCGGAACCTATGCTTTCAGATCAAAAAAGGCGTTTCCGCAGAACCAGGGTCCCGCTTCTTTATTTTGGATACGTCGATGTGCAGGCCCGGATATATGCCGCATATATGAGCGGTTTTGCACAACTCGATCCATTGTATGTGAAGGTGAAAATCCCTGAGTTTTGAATAGAAATTGTCAAAAATATCCGGGAGTGATTCAAGACAAATACGATAGTCACTGGGCAAGCGATAAAGGTTGGCGAAATGATGCACCAAAAGATAAAAGCAAGCTGCGGACAGGTATTTACAAGACACCTGTTTGTATAGCTCCGGATAAAATTTGGATACATGGATTTGTTTCGAAGGCCGGTTCAGCGAAAAGACAATGGCCTGAGAAATCCGTTGTGTCGTGCGCTTTTTTGCAATGGAATACTCCACACACATTTCTTCTTGGAAATACGTGAAGTCATATCTACGCAACAAGGCGGGCAGGACCTGTTTGGGAAAATCCTGTGTCGACAAGGCCATGCAGGCACCTCCTCCTTCATGATGGACCATTGAAAGACCGTATGGTTTTGGTGCCTTGAAAATCCCCCGGGTTTCAGAGGGGGTCAGGTTTCGATTTCTTCCAAATATGCCTTGGTCCGGCCGTATGGATCCAAAGATTTCGCCCTGCGACCCGGCATTTGGAACGTCGAGTCATGAAGTCGATTCATTTTAAAGGCTTCCAATACCCCATCGACCGGTCCTGCAATGCCCCATATTATGTCTATCCCGGCGCTCACAAGGACTGCATGCAGCGACTCACTGATGCCGCCGCAAATCAAGGTGTCCACCCCCGCCTGTATCAATGCATCCAACCGCTTGGTCCGGGAAGCTCCCTTCCAGAGTAGTTCGGTCGCCGATTCCTCGCGGTCGTGATTAAGCCGAAAAAGCAAGACCTTGTTACAAAAATCAAGAACCGGGGCGACACGATGACGATATACGGGCAAAGCGACTACAATCATGGGTACTCAAGGCTTTTGTTGATCTGATTATGCACAAGACCACGTGCTTGCCCGTGGACGAATGCATGCATGATCCACATGTAACGGCGGGATGTCGTCCCCCAGATAAGGCGGACTGCCGCGCCGGCGTTGTTTGCAAATAATGCCGGGCAAGAGGCATGCCAAAAAGATGACGGGCGGAAGTTGCGCTATAACTAGTCGGCATTGAACTTAAAAAATGCCTTGTTTATCTTTCGGGCAAGTCTCGGCGCCAAGCAAAGGGAACAATGTGACTCACAAAAGCCACATTTAAGGGATACATTGAACCGTTATGGTTTCGACAAGTGTTTTTGGGGGTAACGGGGCAGGGGCCTGTCGTGTTGACAGATGCAGCGCCTCATGTAGTCATTGACTGCTTCTCGGAGGGCGCCTACGGCCAGGGTTGCACAATGCATATGGTCTTTCGGGAGACCACCGATGGATTCCGCAATGATTTCCGGGGAGATATCGAGTATGTCCTCCGGCGTTTTTCCTTTGGTAAGATGCGACGCGGATGAGATACAATTCAGGCTGAAGACACAGCCGTTGGTCCAGTGCGTGGATTCAACGACCCTGTTGTCACGAAACCTGAGCTCAATTTCCATGGTGTCTCCACAAGTGCCCGTAACCCGAGCTTTGCCGTCCGGAGCGTCCAGGCGAGGATTGAGCCACAAATACACACCAAACCATACGCCTACAACAACGGTCAAAAACCCAGCAGCAAATAGAAGATGCAACCACATAAGAAGAAATACACGTCAGATGGCTATGTACAGAAAATAATCAGACAAATATCACACTTTGCCAGGGTTGTCTTTTGAGGCGTTACCCTATTACCATAAATAATCTCATGAATGATTTGTAATCACAAGGGCTTTGTTGGGATGTCGGCGGCCGGGTCGGCGGTCGTTTCATTGGGAAGAAACAGAGTTCGTATGATTTTTGTCAAACCTTCAACTCTTTGTTATTCTTTAGCATTTTACTCGAACCCTTGCATCTTTTCAAGGCGGATGCCGCAATCCTTGAATCCTCAGGATCTCTACAACTCTTTTATAGATGATCCAAAATGTGTCATGTTTTTGAGTTGTATCCCGGAGGAGTTAACCGTGTATGGAACAAATTGAACCAACGATACAGTGAAAAAAGGATCTGTTTGTTCCCTTGACATTGACTTTATCATACCTTTTCTGCTAAAAATTTGAAAAATATCAGAGAAACACCCCGGGTTATCCGGCTGAATGCCCACGTGCCGTGAACGTTTGCGAAGGCATGGCATAGATCTTCAGGCAGAATTCTTTCCGACAAAATGAATGTGGCGGGAGCAGCGAATGGAATCTTCCCTTGGCCATCAGATGATCATCCTGGATAGTATTACAGAAGGGGTTTTTACCGTGGATTCGGATTGGCGAATCACCTCGTTCAACAGGGCGGCGGAGCGCATTACCGGCGTGCCCAGGAAAGAAGCTGTAGGGCAGCTGTGTTACGAGGTGTTTAAGGCCGAGGTGTGTGAGTCCGGGTGCGTACTGCGACAGACCATGGATACGGGAAACCCCATTCGGAGCAGAACCATCAGCATCGTGCGTGCGGACAAGCGGCGGATCCCAATCAGCGTGAGAACGGCCCTTTTGAAAGATGAGGCCGGCAATGTCATAGGCGGCGTGGAAACCTTTCGGGATCTTACGCTGGTGGATGAACTCAGGAAAGAAATACGCAAACAGCATTCTTTTGGGGACATTGTGAGTAAAAACGCAAAGATGCTCGGGCTCTTTTCCGTATTGCCCCAAATTGCAGAAAGTGACAGCACGGTACTCATCGTCGGCGCCAGCGGTACGGGCAAAGAACTCTTTGCCAGGGCGATTCATAACAGTGGTAGAAGAAAAAAACGGGCTTTTGTGGCAGTAAATGCCGGCGCCTTGCCCGACACCTTATGCGAATCCGAACTCTTTGGATACAAGGCCGGGGCTTTTACGGATGCCAAACGAGATAAACCCGGCCGATTCGCTATGGCTCAGGACGGCACTATTTTTCTGGATGAAATCGGCGATGTCTCCCCGGCGATTCAGGCGCGTTTGCTTCGAGTTTTGGAAGAAAAAGTCTACGAGCCTTTGGGGTCAACAAAAACATACAAAACAAATGCGCGGGTTATTACCGCAACCCATCGAGATCTGGAAAAGCTTGTTGAAGAAGGCTCGTTTCGGGAAGATCTTTACTATAGGATTAATGTAGTCAAAGTGGCCATCCCAAGACTGTGTGAGCGCAAACAGGATATTCCCCTTTTGGTGGATCGTTTTGTTCAACGCTTCAACAACCTTACGGGCAAGGCAATCGCCGGCGTTTCAGATGAGGTGATGAGCGCGTTCATGTCTCACCACTGGCCCGGCAATGTCCGGGAGCTTGAGAACGCTATTGAACATGCCTTTGTGCTTTGCCAAAATGACCTTATTGCTTTGCGCCATCTTCCGGCCCAGCTGCTGCCGGAAAACCACTCGGTATTGCTTGGCGATGGTTTTACATTGAAGGAAGTCGAAAAGCGGGCCATTGAAGAGGCTCTTGAAAAAAACGAATGGAAAAAGGTCAAAACCGCCCGCCAACTCGGAATCGACAAAAATACCCTCCGTCGGAAAATCAAAAGACTCAACATTGTGAAACATTTCTGATCAGGTTCTTTGGGTATCGGAAACAAATGAGCCCGGCGTTCTGCTTGTTAAGCGGGCGCCGCAGCGCGATGTCTGTGGCCATACACAATCAACATTGTCTGGGGGATCATGCCGGTTTGTCGTTTCGGTGGATTGCGTGGAGACGCTTTCGACAAAAGAACCCGGGAAACAATGTGATTCCGGCGCATGTCATGCCTTCACAGTGTACCCTTGAGGCAGGTGGGCGGTGCCTTTGATGCAGGGGATGTCCGCTTCTTTGCTTACCCGTTCGATCACGGCATCAATATTGTCGCAAAAACCACGTTTTTCTTGTGTCCAGCCCTGCGATGTTTTGTTGGCAAAAGTACACGTACAGAAATGAACGACTTCGGCGCCCTTGGTCTTCAATATTTTGGCCAAAGCGCCGGCCGTATCCCCCGGACATCTACACGTGAAAATACCCGTGAGTACACATTGGTCATAGATCGAGAAACCCTCTTTTTGCTCCCGCACACATCGAATGCAGTTCGTCATGGGACATCGGTCCAGGTTTTTTTCACATCGAATGATGGCAACTTTCGTCATTTTCAGCCTCCATTGGGACATCTGTAACCATGTTGTGCCCCTGTATTTTTCCATTCCGGACCACCGGAAAAAGGTGATCGCGCAGCCATGCCCGATCACCTCTTATCGTCATTAAGATCCGTTTTCTATTCCGACGGCTTGTCCAATTCAGCAATCCTTGCCTCAAGGTCCTTGAGATAAGTCCGCACAGTGTCGGCTTCTTGCCGAAGTCCGGCCGCATCGGCTTGCGGGTCCGAGCCGTGGAACCGACCATACAACGGTGGGGCAGGGGATCCAAATCCCCAAAATCCACGGCGGTATATTCTTTGGCGACGTCTGAAGCCGCCTCCACGGTTTCCCGCGTATCTGCCGTAAAAACCCCTGCCGCCGGTTCCATATTCAGGGTTGTAATTCCCTGCACAGTGGCCGAAACCACCTCCTGTCATTGGGCCCTGTCCAAGCGGGCCTGTTCGATCAAAACCTGGCATGCAAAACACCTCCTTTGGAGGTCAACAGGTCTTGTGGGGCCTGTTGACCTGTCCCGGCTATATGCGTCCGCGGCCTCTGCCACGACCGCTTCCCCCACCGGCGCCACCGGCAAAACCCCTCCCGGAACCTCTTTTAAGGGAAGGGTCGTTGTCTGGTATCGCCTGCTGAGGTTGTCCGAAATCGGACCTTGGGGCACGTTTAACGCCCCCGCATTTACCCAACCCACGACCGCTTCGTGGGCCTTGACCTGCAGGTCCTGTCCTATCAAAACCCGGCATAACGTTCACCTCCTTTCGTTTGGCTGTGGTCCTGTTGAATGCTCTACTCCATGCCGCCTCGTCCGCCGCCTCTGCCACGGCGACAACGCTTTCCCTGCCGGGCTCGTCCGTTCGGAGCAAGGCCGGGCAGCGTGTAACTCCCACCGTGAATGCGAATCCGTTTTCCCATCACCAAGGCCTCGGCAACCCGTTCCCGGGCCTCGGCGAGAACCCTGCCGAAGGTTTGGCGGGAGACATTCATTTGGGCCGCCGCGCTTTCGTGGCCCAATTTTTCCAGATCGCTCAATCGAAGGGCCTCAAGTCCCTCTATAGGCAAAACAATATCTTCCATTGCGCTGCCTGATATTCCTTCGGGTCGGAACGTATTGGCCATGGGGCCTCCTCGTACGAAGCGCATCTTTCTTGGTCTTGGCATGTCTGTTCCCTTTTGCGTTAAGTTATGAGCTTACGCTAATAATAAGAACCAAAAAGCTCTATGTCAAGAATTAATTTGAGCGTAGGACCATAATTAATTGATTGATTTGTTATTTGGGGGTGTATCCGAAGATCCCGGCCGGTGGTTCCGAGTATGCTGGGTCCGGCGAAATCATTTCGCAGGCTGGGGAGATAGGATTTTTTCCAGCAACGCAATCAATCTTAAAGCATCTTCTTCCCCGGGATGCGGGGGCAATTGCGCCAGAATCCCCAGGCCCTCGCCGGTTTCATGGAAATCATGGGCGGAAAGTCCGCTTACCAGGGCCAAGTTGATCATCGGATTTTTCGTGATGATTTGACGAGCAATTTGGAAGTTGGAAATGCCGTCAACCTCTTCGTCAACGATTAACAAGGCCGGGGAGAGTTTTGAAAGCTTGTCTGAGGACTCTTTGAACGAATCTTGCCGGCGGATTACAAAACCAGGTTTACTCTGAAATCCTTGTGCCAAAGAAGCAAAGCGCTCCTTGTCATTGGTTATGATCATAATGTCATGCATGGCCGTCTTTCCAAAACCATTGATGTGGATTCCTTATGGTGTCAGTGCACCTCCCAGCGCTTTGGTGAAGGTTCAAAGAGGTGCTGCCGATCCGGGTTGTTGTAAAAACGTTATTCGGATTTCTTGCTTCGGATGTCGTGTTCTTGTGGCCACAATGTGGTGATTGCGCCGATTTCAAGAGGCCCTCCGGAGACCTACATCCGATCAACCGACGGGACGGCCGGTTTTGCCACAGCAGGATCCCGGCCCGGCACAACCCGCCTGTGAAGGGGTGCTGCCACAACACGCCGTGTCCTTGGGACCGGGAAATTGTTGGGCGCTTTTGCCGGTACGAGGACTGGTCGTGGATATCAGCCTTGACGTTTTCGTGCTGCCGCAGTTTGGACACGGTAATGGATCATCTTGTTTGACAACGAGCACTTCGGCTTCGGCTTTACATTTCTGACAGAAAATTTCATAAATCGGCATGGTTATTTCCCCTTACCCTGCGTCGGTGTTTTCTCGGAATTTTGACGGCCCCACACATGTTGATAGTAATCATCAATGGCTTCACCCAAGGTATTCACGGCCAGTGCCGCACAATGTCGGTGATCTTCTGGAAGACCGCCCAGTTCGTCGGCCACATCTTCCGGTGTGATGCCGAGGGCTTGCTCCAGTGGTCGGCCACGAACCAAGGCGGTTACGGCGCTGGCACAGGCGATCGTATAGGCACAGCCGTTTGGAATGTGTTTGATGTCCTTAATGCTGCGGCCATTGACGGATAGAAAAATTTCAACAGAATCCCCACAGGACCCGACCCCTTTTGCCTTGCCGTTGCACGTTTCCAGGGGGCCGAGGTTTTGCGGTGAATTGGCATGGGCGATAAACCGCTCGCTCAGCCGATAAAGGGGGTCGTGGCCCCCTCCGTGATGATTGTCTGTTTTTTTCATTGGAGGAACGGCCACGGGCTAAACGCTTTGGCCGCCTCCGCCCCCGCAGGTATGTTCCTGACCGAATTGGGGCAATGTTCCTTTTAAAAAGGCATTTACGGCCTCACCGACGTTGACGGCCTGGCCGCCGAAATAGACGTCGATACCCACCTGGTTAAATCCCATAAGAGGCCGCAACCCCATGCCTCCGGCAATCAAGGTTTTTGCCCCTTTTTCTGCAAGATACTGGACCGGCGCCATACAGCCGCCCTGGTTATGCGGGACGTTGGGAACGACCTGAACATTGACAATTTCGCCATTTTCCACCGAGACAAGCGTATAGAGGTCGCAGTGGCCGAAATGGGCGCCCAAAGGCGCCTCGAGTCCACCAGGCACGGTGGACGGGATGGCAATAACGGTTTTCATTGTGCACTCCTTTCTTGCGGCAGTAAGCCGCTTTATCTACGAATATGGTATATCAAGACATATTCATAACGATTAAATATGTCATACCTTGGCCGTTTTTTCAATATTTGACCAAACTCTTTTAATCTCCTGTGATATGCCGTTTTTTTTGTATTCGGTGATTGTCTGACCGGCTACCATGGCATGCGTCATGGCGACATCGTGCGGCAATTTGCCGAGAAGGATCAGGCCCTTTTTTGCGCAGTAGGATTCAATTTGCTCTGTTTTGTCTGTGCTCAGGTCGAATTTGTTGATAATGACTCCGGCCGGGATTCGAAAATGTTCGCACAGCTCGACGATCCTCTCCAAATCGTGACGGCCTGACGGCGTAGGTTCCGTGACCAGAACCGCTACGGATACGCCGGACAAGGAACTGATAACGGGACAGCCGATGCCCGGGGGGCCGTCAGAGAGTATCATACCGAGTCCTTGGTCCTCGGCCAACGCTTTGGCCTGTTGTCTTAACAAAGCGACCAACCTGCCGGAATTTTCTTCCCCGGGAAAGAGCTGGGCGTGCACCATCCAACCGAAACGGGTTTTCGATACATACCATTCGCCGCAATGCCTTTCGGGAAAATCGATGGCCTCCACGGGGCAGGTGACCACGCAAACCTTGCAACCCTCACATTTTAAAGGGTCGATGCTCGGAGCAGGATAGCCATTCGTGATCGCACCAAACCGGCAGACATCGATACACTGGTCGCAAGCGTCACATCGCTCTTGGACAATCCTGGCTTCGTGTCCTGAAAAAAAATTTTCCAATCGGGCCTTATCAGGATCCAACAACAGGTGCAAATCCGGTGCGTCCACATCCAAGTCACACACCACCCTATTAGAAGAAAGCTGTGCGAAGGCAGCGGCCAAAGATGTCTTGCCTGTTCCACCCTTACCACTGAGTACTACAATCTCAACCAACGGCGACCTCCTTGGACCCTTGATGAGGTCCATTCAATGCTCGAAGCTTATCGGCCAGTTCAACGAAAAGATATCGAAGCTCCCGAGAGCTTTCGGCTATGATATGTCCTTCGGCATAAGCTTCTGCAATGGTCCGATCGTATGGAATCAGCGCAAGGATCTCTAATCCACTGGCGCTGCAGTAATCATATACGGCGTTTGTTCCCAAGCCCGCCCGGTTTACAATGACCCCCATGGGCTTGCCCAGGGGAGAAAAAGCTTGGTGAGCCAATTTGAGATCGTAGAGGCCGAAAGGCGTCGGCTCGGTGACCAACAGAATGATATCGGAGTCCATCACCGCATTAACCGCGGGGCAGCTCACCCCGGGCGGTGCATCGATGATCACGTCTGCGCTGTTTTGCGAAACCATGTCCATAAGCCTGTTTTTGACGATCCGCATCAACGGCGGACTCATGGCCTCACCAACCCTGAGGCGTCCCATGAGAAAATCGGCCTTTTGGGTCCGGCCCCACAAAACGTCTCCCAGCTCTCGTGTTCCAGGGGAAATCGCTTTTTCGGGACAAACCAACATGCACCCCCCGCATCCATGACACATTTCGGGAAACGTAAGGATGACCTCCCCGAGCACACTGATGGCTTTAAACTGGCAAAGATCGGCACACTGGCGGCAGTATGTGCACCTGGCTTCATCGACTACGGGGATTTCCATGAAGGCCTTTTCCTGGCCGATGATTTCCGGTTTCAGAAAAAGGTGCAGGTTCGGTTCTTCCACGTCGAGGTCTGTCGCAAGGACCGGCGTTTTCCACACGGATACGAGGGATGCAGAGACCGTGGTTTTGCCGGTGCCACCTTTGCCGCTGGCCACTGCTACGATCACGACCAGTGCCCCTGACGGTTGGGTTGGCTGGCGATTTCAACATCCCCATTTTTGAACCGTTGAACGGCTTCCTTTACGGTGAGGCCGCTGAGGTTCGGGCCAATTTTAATGTTGGCGGCAGCCAACGCCTGAAATGCTTTGGGCCCGACAAAACCGGTCAAAACGATCTTGGCGCCGGATCTGGCGACCGTTTCAGCAGCTTGAATACCGGCTCCCTGGGCCATTGTCTGAGAGGCTCCATTGTCAAGGTATTCAAACGCCATGGTGTCCGGATCTACGATAAGAAAACCTGCCGCCCGTCCAAAACGTGCGTCCACTTGTGCATCCAAACTCGGTTCTTGGCAACTCACTGCGATTTTGTCCATTTTTGATCTCCTTTAATCCGACCGTCCCGTGTCGGGTCGGGCCGAAAACCCCGGTTATGCCCGGTTATAATTGATGAATGGTTCTTTGTCGGGCCCCTGGTCGTTTCTTCCTATGCATGTTTATGAGTATATGCCCATAAGTTAAACCGCAACCGCCGCATTGTCAAGTGCTTTGGATACAATAAATAGGCAAGGGAATAAAAAAATGGAACGATTGCCTATGTAACAGGTTTTTTAAATCCGCAACACCGGCCAATGCGGGCAGCGAATCTGCCATATTGCGTTGTGGAAATCCGGAGAATTCAGGTCGATAGGCAATGCAATGCCTTACCAACCGTCTGAAAATGCGTATGAAAGTGTAAAAAAACACAGGTGTTGTGACCTTAGAAGCGCTTTGAATCTAGTCATTGTTTGATCCTGGAAGCCACAAGTAATAGAATCCGGGTCCTGTCGTTGGAATGGCTTTTTCCAAACCAAGATTCACAAGAGAGATGCCTCCCTCACCGGATTGGTTCATAAACGTATTATACACGTTATCGTCCGGGTATTCTGAACGACGGTAGACGACCACTTTGGCATCCGTCGGCAATTGGGCAAGCCTTTTGGCTTCCGTGAGTGCGTCGTCCAGGTAGCCGATTTTATCTACAAGTCCTAATTGGAGGGCGTCGTCGGCGAGAAAAATTCTGGCGGACGAGACCGTGTCCAGCACCTGTTCGTCGAGGTTTCTATGCCCGGCCACAAGGTCCAAAAACCGGTCTGCCAGTTGGACAATCAGATCGTCAAGGATGGCGTTCTCTTCTTGTGTTGACGGCCGAAACGCAGAGCCCATATCTTTGTTGTCCCCCGATTTGCTCACTTCCATGTCCACGCCGATTTTTTCCATGAGACCCATCACCTTGGGTCCCATAAAGATGACGCCGATGGAACCGGTGACGGTTGTCGGATGGGCGAAAATACAATCGGCAGGAAGGCAGATGTAATATCCTCCAGAGGCGGCTACGCCCATCATGGCTGCGACGACTTTGATTCCCGACCGTTGTTTCAACCCGTTGATTTCGTGATACAAAATATCACTGGCTGTAATGGAACCTCCGGGGGAATCGATCTTTAACACAATCGCTTTGATTTCTTTGTCCTTTTCAGCCAATCTGAGGTGCGAGACCAATTCTTGCACCATGCTCGGTTTGGATTGCAGGAACCCCTTGCTGGGAACGTCCGATATGATCCCGCGTACGGGCAGAACAAGTACCTTGCCCGGGGCTGTGCCCTGAAGTGTGAATTCCTGCAATGGCGCTGTGGCGTCCTGAAAAAGTTGGACCTTTGGCGTGCCGCAGGCGCTTACAAGGAGACCTGTCAGTGCAAACAAGATAATCACGGGGTTGCGCATGGTTGCCCTCCAAAAAAACGACATGATTTGTCGGTGGATCCTGTTACAACAAATGGGCTCCTATCATTGCGTAGACAATGGCCGGCAAGAGATTGCCCGTTCGGATCTTTTTGATTTCAAGAAGATTAAAGCCGATGGCTACAATGAGAAGCCCTCCGGTGGAAGTGACGGCTTCCAGGACCTCAGGGGCTTGCAGAAAAGTGAGTTGGGCGGCTGCAAGGGTGAGAGAGCCCTGGACGACAAGTACCGGTAGCGCCGAAAATGCCACACCAACCCCCAAGGAAGATGCCAGGGCAATAGAGGCAACACCGTCCAGAAGTGACTTAACATAAAGGGTGCTGGGATCGTGAGAGATGCCGTCCTGTATGGTGCCCACAATGGTCATCGCTCCCACCAAGTATAGTAGGGACGCAGAAACAAATCCTTCTACAAAGGAACTCGAGTTGGAACGAAAGGTTTTTTTCAGCCGGTCTCCAAATCGCTCAAGACATCGTTCGATCCCCATGATTTCACCGGTGATTCCGCCCAGGACAACACAGCCGACCGTAAGGAGAAGTTGCTCTCCGGAAATGGCCATCTTCAGCCCGATCAAGATGACCGACAACCCCAGTGCCTGCATGAGAATATCTTTGATTCTTGCCGGCAGCCGTTTTCCTGCGGCCAGTCCGATAACGCTGCCGGTAAGAACGGTCGCAGTATTTACAACGGTTCCGATCAGGGGGCTGCTCCCTTCATTGCAGAGTTCTGGTTGATTAGCTCCTGAAGAATTTCTGCATATCGATGCATCATGTTGAGGCAATCGCGAACCGTCTGTTTTGCCGTCTCCAGGACATGGATTGCCGCGGTGTTGTTTATACGGGCACAACCAGCTTCAATGGCCAAGAGATTATTGCCGATTCCGCCGATGGCTCGAAGTGCCTTGTTAGGGCTTCTCGCCCATTGGATCCAGCTGGGGCGCCTCTTCTTTTTTCAGCAACGCTTCCGGCGGCTTCATGATGTTGTCGGCCTGCCACCGGCGCAGGATGAATGGGTAGTCATTAGCGGAAGAAACGGCCGGGTAGCTCTCTTGCCGGTCTTCTTTTTCAAACAGGGAAAGAGCGTATTCTTCGTGCCCTTTCAAATGAAGCGAATAGATTGGATTGGACAGGTCTTCCTTGTTTTTGTCGTCGATATACTTTTCACAGCGCAAATGAGACAGGGTGTTGAGTAACTGGTCGATCTGCGCATGGTCCGCCCGCCTTCCGTCATCGGTCTGCCATAGCGTTGTTTCCTGTAACGGGGCTGGAAGGTCTGAAGACGCCTCTTCACTGACGTCCACGGGAACCTGTACCCGGGTGAGAATCAGTGCCGTATTGTCGCCGTCGGTGATCCGGATTTCCTGAATGTCGTTTTTCTCGAAAGCCAGAACCGTTTTGTCTCGAAGATCGTCCACCGTCTTGTCAAATGTTCGCCTGAAATCACCTCGTGCATGATAGACCCGACTATCTCCGTTTAATTTCACAAAGGTATGGCGAAGCGATGACGCTGCTTTTCCCACATCAACGTGTCGTTTGAGCATGTCTTGCGTCCAGGCCTTGACCGAAATTTTCTTGTCGTCTCCCAGGTCGTAACGTTCATAGTTTTTTGATTCAGACACCATGGCTGTTACGGTCATTTGCTCAATAGCGTCCAACATATTGCTTACGACGTCATCGCCTGCCAAATATCCTTTGGGCGCGATGCGCCATTCATCGTTCTTTTTTTCCAAGATGATCGATGCATCGGCCTTGGAAATTTCGATCTTCGATAAGGATGTATGGTCCAGCGACGGCAGTTGCGGTAATTGGTAGTGGGTCCTGTCCGGATTGCGCAGTATGACGTACAACGACAACGCAATGATAATAACACCCAGTGCCAGGTATTCCTTTTTTACACGCATAGGCGACCTCACTTATACACAAGATCGGAATGGACGGTTTGCCCGGAGGCCCTTGTCCCAGGCGTTATTAATGAGGCTGATATTTGCCTGGGGGCTGATATTTGCCTGCGGCTATTTTTGAAACATCATCGCAATATGTTTTCTCCGGGTGTGCCGCCTGAACCAGGTTAAAAGGCCAAAGAGAACGACCAGCACCGGCAGCCCCACGATATTAAGAGATTTGAGCATGGCTTTGGTGGTCCCGTGGATGTCGTTCAGCGGATTAAAACGTTGTTGTTTGCTCCGCATCACGGCGATGTCTTGCCGGTCGTTCAGAAAATCCAGCACGTTCATGATAAACATGGCATTGGGGGTTCTCCCTTGTTCATCCAGCATATTGTTTTTCAACATTTCCGCCGACGCCATGACAAAAATTTTCCCCGGTTTTCCTTTAGACAAAAATGCGCCTTCCCCCTCTATTTGGGACATATCCAAGGCGGGCTTTTCGCCCGGGTCTTGCTCGGCGCCGTCGTTGTCCTTTAGCCCGGCATCTAAGTCGTCTTCTGCATCGTCTTCTTGGACCGGTTTTTCCGGGATCGGTTTTCCTGCAAAGTAACTGGGAAATTCTCCTTCCAGGACGTATGCCAAGGCGTAACTTTTTTGCTCATCAGGCGATGCCGGAGGTTGGATCATCATGGGATTCAGATTGATGCGTTCCTTCATTTCCCAAGATCGGTCCGAAGAGGCAAAAACGCGGGTGGCCTTCAAGCCGTTTGTCTTTATTTTTTCCGTATCCAGTTTGAGGGGAGAGATTTTCATGGCCACAAGGCCCTTGATGTTATTCATGAACGGCAGATTGTTGTTGATAAACTGATTCTTAATGATAGGAGCGAAATATATAGGGCGTTCTCCGCCGCCGAATTGGGTTGGAACCGCTTGCTTGTAACAGTTTTCATCCAGGACATAGGATTTTTCAATCGCTATTCCATAATGGTTTAGCAGTTTTTCAGCGCCTGTGTTGAAAGGAACATACGAAACGCCCTGGTTCATGGAAAAGTCTTGTCTTCCGGGCGGCATGACTTCCTTAAAGGCATCTAAAAAGAACGCTACGTTGCCGCCTCGCATGAGGAACTGGTCGATTTGAAAAAGTGCGTAATCGGTGAAAGGTTCCGTGGGCTGCGCAATAACCATGCAACCGAGGCCCCCGGCAACCATGTCTTCGTTGAGATCTATGTCCTTGATGGTATAGTTCGACGACGCCAGAGCATGGAAGGTGGACAAGATCTCCTGTTGTTGAGCCTGCATCGGATCAGTTTGGAATTCTTGAGAAAGCTTCGGTGCGCCGTGACTGGTCAAATATCCAAGGTGCTGATTGATATCAATGAGTGACTCCACCCCTTCGTTGATCATGGTTTCCAGGTCATCGGGATTCACCAGTTCATAGTGTTTGCCGATGAGGGGAATTCTGATCACGTGAATCAAAGGAATGACTACAGCCTTATCGCGATGTTCCAATACCAGGCCGACGGCGCCTTCGCCGGATTGAATATTCCCACCGGAAAGAGCCGGCCATGCAAGGCGTAAAATATTGTATTTTTCCACGACGGAGTCAATATCGTTTTTAGAAACAGGATCTATATAACTGTAATCCAGCCTCCCGTAGTTTTTGCTGTTCAGTTTTGCGACCGCGGTTTCAATGTTGTCCGGAAGTCCGCGTAGCTCGTTCAAACGCATGTACGGGGCCACAGCCTTGAGGGAAGAAGACAGATACAGTTTGACCTGGATGTTTTCGGATAATCTCAGCAGAGCACTGATTTTGTTGTTGATTTTCTGGATGGCCGTGGTCAAATCGTACTCCAACCCGTCGGTTGAGGTGACCGTGGGAATTCGTTCAATGAGGTCGCCGTGGATAAGCACCAGGCCCATGTAAGCCCTTTGGAATTTTACTTCATCCTGGTCGATGACCTGAATCTGAACCGGGTGAATCCCATAGTTTTGCGCCAGCTCCTGATTTTCTTCGGTTCGAGCTCTGATGTCGCCTTCATCAGGGCTTACATCGTAAAAACGGTAGTTAAAATGCTGGTTGGCATAGATAGCATATTCATTCAGAAGATCGCGAAGGTATTGCTCGGTATTGTTATGCGGGGCGGGAAGATTTTTTGTAAAAAAAACGTTGATAGTCAGTGGTTCAGACAGTGTGGAAACCACCTGCTTGCTTGCCTCGGAGATGGAATAAACCTTATCGGCCGTCAAATCCCACCGGAAGAACAGGGTGATGCCGGCCACGTTCACCAGGATCACAACCACCATATAGACGCAGAATTTGATGACCAATTCCGATTTATTTTTTGCACCCATTATGGTTCTCCTTTTTTTCAGCCCATCAGCACGATAAATGGAATCAGTGCTTTTGCTGCAAAGCCAGTTGTGTCCCGTAGAGGCTGACAAAAACAACACTCAGAAAGTACAAAATATCCCTTGAGTCGATGATTCCCCTGGAAATGTTCTCAAAATGAAAATCCGCACCAAGATATTCCATGACGGAAAGCATCGATTGGGGCAGGAAAAACAGCATCTTGTCAAGAAGCGTCAGCATGAAACAAACGGCCATGGAAACGATAAAGGCAATAATCTGGTTGCGCGTAATTGACGAGGCAAACAAACCGATGGCCGAAAAGGCGGCGCCCAACAAAACTGCGCCTGCATACCCACCGATGACGGGCCCCCAGTCGAGCTGACCAAGAAAGGACACGGTTATCGCATAGCCGAGGGTCGGAAGCAACATGGCAACCACAAAGGCCACTGCGGCCATGAATTTGCCCAGAATCACATCCCGAAAGGTGACCGGCATGGTAAGCAAAATCTCATAGGATCCCACATTCAATTCCTCAGAGAACAGCCGCATGGTAACGGCTGGAATGACAAAAGAGAATGTGATGGGCAGCAGAGCAAAAAAATCCCGCAGACTCGCCTGGTTTTGAAGAAAGAAGGTCATAAAGAAAAACCATCCTGTAACCAGGAGGAAAACCGATATGACGATATAGGCGATAGGGGATATAAAGTAGGCTGCAAATTCTTTTTTAAAGATATGGATGACCTGTCCCATATAAATTCTCCCCGGATTAATTTTCCTTTGTCAGGTGACGGAATATGTGTTCAAGGGTTTTGGTTTCCTGACGTAGTTCGAGCAGGATCCAATCGGTTTGTCTTATTTTTCGGTAGATTTGTGCCCGAAGGTCTTCATCCGCGCGGCAGGTGAGCTTGACACGAAGGGCTTTGCCGTCAGGGCCCGGCCCTTCAGCCGTCGAAAAGATCTTTTCGACGCCGTTGATTGGGGACAGTTGCTCATCGACCGAATGCGGGTCCGCGTTTTGAAGCAACAGGGTGATCAGATACTCCCCGCCGGCGGCGAGTTTCAGCGTTTCCGTGCTGCCGTCCGCAGCAATTTTGCCGTCATCAATGATCACGATCCTGTCGCAGGTAGCCTCGGCTTCGCTCAGAATATGCGTGGACAGAACGACTGTTTTTTCTGCGCCGATTTGTTTGATGATGTCGCGAATTTCAACGATTTGGTTTGGATCCAGCCCGGACGTGGGCTCATCCAATACCAATATCTCCGGATCATTCATCATGGCATGAGCCAATCCGACCCGCTGTTTGTATCCCTTGGACAGTTCGCCGATGGGTTGATGCATGACCTCGTTAAGACCGCAAAGGTCGGCCAGCCTCCGAATTCGAGGGAGCTTGTCTTCGCGATCAAGGCCGCGAATATCCGCAACGTAGTCCAAATAGTCGTAAGTCAACATGTCGTGATACAGCGGAGCGGATTCCGGCAGGTATCCCATAATCCTCTTGATCTTCAGGTCGTCGTTTTCGATGCTGTAGTCCTTGACCCGAATGCTGCCGGCGGTGGGCCGAAGAAAGCCGGTGAGCATTCTCATGGTCGTGGTTTTTCCCGCGCCATTGGGTCCGAGAAGACCCAGAATTTCGCCTTTTTGAATCTCAAAGCTGATGTGATCCACGGCGCACAGGTCACCAAAGTTTTTTGTCAGATTCTCGATTTGGATCATCTAACGCTCCTTGCTGCCATGTCTCAACGTGTGATTGCGCCTCTCCCGGCGCGGGAGGCCACAAGCAGCCCGCCGGCCGGAGGCGAAAACACTCGGAGACATAAAATAGAAATCCGAAACACGAATGCCGAAACAAGTCCCAAGCTGACGGGATCTATAGTGATCTGTTCGCTGTCGCCCATGATTGTTTGAACCCGCAAAACAACACAACCGCCACCAAAGGCCGCTTTGTCCGTAATTTTTCACGACCTTAAATCGTGCGGTCAGTATCTCGAACCGGAGGTTACGCGGACTAACTCTTTGATATAATTGCGCTAGGCAGAAAATCATTTTCTGCAATGTAGACATGAATCCCGATTTGTCAAGTGTAAGAAACCACGCCGATCGGGCATCATGGTTCATTTTCTCTCGCCGAAGACGGCCGTGCCCACCCGCACCAGCGTGGCCCCCTGTTCGATGGCCGTTTCAAAATCTCCACTCATGCCCATGGACAATTCGGCCATGGCCACTCCGGCAATGGCTTGGCGTGCAACCTTCTGCTGAAGGTCTTTTAGGGCTTTGAAATACGGACGCACCGCTTCCGGGGCGTTGAAAAATGGAGGCATGGTCATGAGCCCGTCAACGCGGAGGTTTGTCAACGCTGCGAGTTGCCGTATCAGCCCGATAGTTTGAGAGGGGTCGATGCCCGACTTTGTTTCTTCGCCGGAGATGTTCACCTGAATGAGAATAGGCTGTATCTTGCCGAGGCCGCGGGCGCGTTTGTCCAATTCCGCAGCCAATTTGTAGCTGTCCACCGAGTGAATCCAATCAAAGAGTTTGACCGCGAACTTGGCCTTGTTGGTTTGAAGGTGACCAATGAAATGCCACGATACGTCTTGTTCCCTCAGGGCTTCAATTTTTTCAACGGCCTCCTGAATGTAGTTTTCGCCCAGGTCTGTCACGCCGGCCTCAATGGCGGCCTTTACGGCCTCAGTCGAAACGGTTTTGCTGACGGCCACAAGCTTTATTTCGGCCGGATCCCGACCACACCTGTCGGCTGCCCGGGCAATGCGCTGTTTGACCTGTTCCAGTCTTTTGCCGATATCAGACATTGTTTTGAGTTTCCGGTTGGCGCGGTTTGCGTACACGACTCACGCACACGCTCTACCGGCATCATGTCTATTCTCGCGCCAAGACGCAAAGAAAAAGAATAAAAAAACCACCACGAAAACACGAAAAAAAAAAGATTTTAGCCACAGACCCACGCGGACATACGCAGACGGTTGCCGGTTGCCGGATACCAGTTGTCAGCTGCCAGTTACCGGTTGACGGGATGGTAGGTCAGGTTGCGCCGGTAGGCGTTACCTGACAAATCAAGCCCATTCTCGCGCAAAGACGCCAAGGCGCAAAGAAAAAGAATAAAAAAACCACCACGAAA
>CAYSGJ010000167.1:0-8452 GCA_964430705.1 uncultured Desulfobacterales bacterium
CTTTCAATAAATATTAACATAGACCTGTGACAGATCCGGTCATAAGCGAGCTGATATTCGGTTGGAGGACGTCTTTGGAAAACCAGGTTGGAGAGCTTAGGAATATATGAAGAGATCCCGCCGCCGCTGTTGCCGCCTACCATCATCCAAGGGGGGGCCACAAGATGGGCAGCAGCCAGACCGAAACGATCAGGGCGAGGATCGTGATGGGCACGCCGACTTTCACGTAGTCGATGAACCGGTAGCCGCCGGGCCCCATGACCAGCAGATGGGCCGGATGGGAGATGGGACTGGCGAAACTCGAAGAGGCCGAAATGGCCACGGTCATCATCAGCAGGTGCGGTGAAATACCCAGCGACCCGGCCGCGCTGAGCGCCACCGGCGCCATTAACACCACCAGCGCCGCCGTGGGGATGATCTGTGTGCCGAGGACCGTTATCGTGAATAGCGCGGCTACGACCCAGCGCGGTCCGAAGTCACCCACGGCCGCAATCAAAGCGGCTGCGCCCATCTGCGCCGCCCCGGTGTTTTCGATGGCCGCACCCAGCGGTAGCATGCCGGCAATCAGGAACACCACCTTCCACTCGATGGCCCGATAGGCTTCTTCCATGCTCAGACATCCCGCCAGCACTATGAGGGTGGCCCCGGCAAGGGCGGCCACCGCAATGGGAACCAGTCCGAAAATGGCGCTCGCAATCACTGCCAGCATGATCGTGACGGCAATGCGGGCTTTTTCCAGTCGAGGCGCCCGCGCTGCGGCTTCGTCCAGCACGATAAAATCCGGATCGTTGGACAAGACCTCCAACTTGTTGCGTTGTCCGTAGACCAAAAGTGCATCGCCGAACTGCAACGGCATGTCCTGCAGCCCGCTGCGGTAAGCGCGGCCTTTTCGGAATATAGCGAGCACGTTGATGCCGTAGCGCTCACGGAAGAGCAGCTCAGCCAGGGTCCGTCCCGCCAGGGTGGTCCTGGGGGACAGCAGCACCTCGGTCACGCCGATCTGTTGGGATTCTAGTTCGGCCACCAGGCTGGGGGACTGCTCCGCGATCACCAGGTTCTGGAGACCCTTGAGGACTTCAAGATCGCGGGGAGAGCCTTGTAACACCAACAAATCGCTGGCCTTTATCCGTTCACCGGGCGATGGCATGCACAGCAGTTCATCGCCACGCACTATACCGACCACTGTGAGTCCGAAGGCGTTGCCCAGGCGGCTTTCAACCAGGTCGTGCTCAGCCAGTACCGACCCCTCCGGCACGCGCACCGGCAGCAACCGGGTCCGGTCCCCGGTGATCGCTGCCAATTGATCGGCCGTCACGAAGCGCGGTTCTGAGATAAGTCCCTGGTGCGACAACGTTTCCAGCGCCGCTCTTTCCCCCTGCAACAGCAACCGGTCCCCGGCATCGATCCGATGCCGTCGTGGATCTTTCACATCCCCTTCGGTCGGGCAGTGCAGGGCCAGCACGTGCACGCGGTGCGTCCGCCGCAGACCGCTCTCGGCCAGCGTGGTCCCCACCAGGGAAGATCCCTCGACCACAACCCCCTCGGCGGCCTGCAAACGCTCCTGCAGCAGGTCGCCGACCAAATCCGGGGAGGCCACCTGGAGATGTTGGCTGGCATGGTAGCGCTCCAGGAGCTCAGGACTGCCGTGCACGATCAACGTGTCGTCCGACCGCAATACCTCGTCCGGACGCGGTGCGAGTATCAACATTCCCTTGCGCTGCAGCCCCAGCACCGTCAGATAGAGTGCCGAGCCCAGCCGGCTCTCCGCCAGGGTGCGGCCGTCCAGGGGCGATCCGCCCGGAATGCGGGTGGTGAAGATGTGGGCTTCGAGCTGGTAGGATGCGCCCAACGCCGCTTGGTTTGCGGTTTCACCGGCGCCGGAGCGGCTGGGCAGCAAGTGGCGCCCGATCAGCACCATGAAAACGATGCCGACGGCAACGATGGCTGCAGTGATGGGTGTGAAGTCGAAAATGGCGAATGGCGCCAAACCGGCATTGCGGATGGCGTCCGTGGCGAGAATGTTGGGCGGGGTGGAGATGCCGGTGAACGGGCCGCCCAAAAGGCATCCCAGCGCCAGCGGCATGAGCAGCCGGCCGGGCGGGCGCCCGCTGCGGCGCGCCAGCTCCATGGTCGATGGCAGCAAAACCGCAGCGACCGTCACGGTGTTGATAAGTGCAGACAGCAGACTGGCCGCCAGCATCAGCACCACCATGAGCATGACTTCGCCGCCCTTAGCAAAATGCTGCAAGGGTTGTCCCAACTGGTGGGCGATACCGGTGCGCGTCAGTCCCGCGGAGAGAATGAACAGGGCCCACACGGTCACCACAGCAGGGCTGCTGAAGCCGGCCAGCGCCTCCCGGGGGGTTACCAGGCCCGTCAAGGCAAGGGCCGACAGCACCAAAAGCCCGACCAGGTCCACCCGCAACCAACCGCCCACAAAGAGAACAAAGGCGGCAGCCAAAATCGCCAATAACAAGACAACCTCGAACGACAAGGCGGTAACCCTCCTGTTTGCCCGGGAAAAAAAGAAAAATGATACTATCGCAAATCGTCCTGTTTATCAAGCGGACCGTGCCGCTCAGAAGTGGGCCTGCCGGGACGTCCTTAAATTTCTAAGCTGACAACATCATGGCTGACAACATCATGCGAAAGTGTTTCATGAAAACGCATGCTGCGGTCAGCCAGGCTCGACGCCCCCCGGATTTTACACCATGCCGTGATCCGGGGAAAAGAGTACCGAAAGATATTCAGAAACATAAAGGATCACGGGGATTTTTTCAATCGCCTTGCAGGGATCTTAGAATTTGAAGCGGGTCCCGACTGGCTCGCATTATGCCGGATTTCGTCGCAATCATCACGTCCATATGTCACGGATGTCCCGTAAATTTTTCGACACTGTGGCTTCCAGATTCAACTTTCCAACACCGTAGGCCGTTCGATAGGCAACGTAATAAATATAGATGTTAGTGACATACTGCACGGTTTCCCGACCAATAACCTGTCGAGCCACAAATTCGACATTGGAAAACCACCGGTTTGGGTCCAAACCTTGCGCCTTGGCCTGCCGACGCAGACGGTTAATGCGCGCAGGGCCGGCATTGTAGGCGGCAACGGCAAAATCGGTGCGATGTTCGGGAGGGATGTCCGGATCGTCGAAGTAGGTATCCCTGAGATGGGCCAGATATTTGACGCCGGCATGGATGTTGTTTTCCACCGAGCTGACATCCGGAATCCCGATTATCGGCCCGGCCGCCGTGCCGGGCATGATTTGCATCACGCCCACGGCGCCGCGATGGCTTCTGGCCTTCTGACTCAACCCGGATTCCTGATAGGCCACCGCGGCAATCTTCATCCAGTCGAAATTGTAAAGCGCGCCATATTTCTGAAACAGCCCCATGAGTTGTTCAAATCTTTGTTGATGCGGCCCTGATAGTGGGTCTTGTATCCAGCGGGTGTCTTCATAGTAGCGTTCGACAAGCAAATTGAGGGCAAACGTGCCCTCCCGGTGGTCCTTGAAAAAATCGTTCAAGCTGGCCAGTATCCGGGGATTGTTTTTGCGCACAGCCCAGGCAATGCGGCCCCCGGTGTTGATCGCAATATCCGGACGCACCCGGATGTCTTTCAAAACGCGGGACCAAATATCGGCAATATGGGAGTCCACCACGGTAAGGTCGTATATACCGGCATTGACCATCTGCAATATATCCTCTTCTTCCAGGTGGGGATCCACTTGAACCACGGTAATGGGAGCATTTCGGCGTCTCATGGATCGCCGGTTGAGTTGTTCAAGGTGGTCGACATAACTACTGCCGGATAGAACGTGAATCGTTCGCCCGTAAAGATCCTGGATCGACACAATATCATCCACACCCTTAGCGGTAACGAGAACCTCGCTGATGTCTGTGAGGTAAGGACTGGCGAAGGCGACTTTTTTTTCGCGTCCGTCGGTGATCGTCAAGCCGGCCGCCACGATATCGCCCCGGCCCTCGACAAGGGCCGGCAGCAAGGCATCAAAGGGCAGGACCGTGAAAACAATTTTGATTTTAAGGTCGCCGGACTTTTGGCTCCGGTTCAGATAGAACTCGTATCGCTTAAGCAGTTCATATTCAATGCCTCGGGGCGTTCCCTTGTCAATAAAGAAATTGGTTTGATTATAGCTGACCAGCGCCCGCAGAAAACGGCGCTGGGCCAGGGTTTCATCCAAATCACCGGTCCAGCGTTCGGCCACGCGATCCACGGCGGTCGGCACTTCAGCGGAAGGCGCCTGCGGCTTCAAGCCACGATAGACTATGAGCAGCGCCAACAGCAGGACAACCCCTACGCAGATTGTAATGATCGTGCGTTTCATGGTATTTTTTCCTGTTTACCGCCGACTGTATACCTCAAAAAACGCCCTTATTAAAGACATTAAAGCCCTGGATATCAACACAGACGGAAAATCAGGAATAGAAGCCAAACCGGTTAGCTATTTTTACGGCCGAGACAAATTACACGACACGGCCTGTTTCGGGGGACACACGGAAAATGGGATTTTGACTGCGGACGTTTCCTTTTTTTTACCCGGTGGAACAGTTTCCAAATTTTATTCTCAAAGGCATAACCGGAGGTTGGCCGATGGCCGGCGGTCATCGGCCGGAAACCGGCGACCGTGAACGGATGAACTACTTGATACAAACCTTGCGTACCTGCAGCAGGTCGGTGTGGCCTGCAAACACCTTTCCTATGCCGTCTTGTTTCAACGTGGTCATGCCGTCTTTGATGGCCTGCTCCCGAATTTCGTCCATCTTGGCCCTGCTCTGTATCAACTTTTTCATGGGATCTGTGCCTGACAGAAGCTCATGAATCCCCATCCGCCCCTGATACCCCGTATTACTGCAGTCCGAACACCCTGCCGGCTTGTATAGGGTTAGATCGTTGGAATAAGAAAGATTCAATCGCTGGAAGTCCCTCTCTCCATATTCCCGAACCAGGTCATCATATTCTTCTCTGGAGGGATTGTATTGCTTTTTGCACTTTTTACACAGGGTTCGAACCAGCCGTTGAGCCATAATGCCTAAAATGGCATCGGCAAAATTAAAAGGATCCATCCCCATATCCAGAAGCCGGGTGATACTCTCCGGCGCGCTGTTGGTGTGAAGAGTGGAAAACACAAGGTGCCCTGTCAGCGAGGCCTCAATGCCGATGTGGGTGGTCTCTTTGTCGCGCATCTCCCCGACCATGATGATATCCGGATCGGCCCTCAAGAATGAACGCATGGCGGCCGCGAAATCAAAGCCTATCTTGTGATGAGTCTGGACCTGACGTAGCCCCGCTTGGGTGATCTCGACAGGGTCTTCCGCCGTCCATATTTTAATATCCGGCTTGTTGATGTAGCTAAGTGCGGAATGCAGCGTTGTTGTTTTTCCGGATCCCGTGGGGCCACACACAAAAATCAGCCCGTAAGGTTGGACGATCATTTCAATAAAATGGTCAAAATTGTGTTTGGAAAGCCCGATCTTGTCTAGGGGCAAGGGGTCACCGCTGTGCAAAATACGCAAAACAACATCCTCTAACCCCCCGGCCGTCGGCACTGTGGCAACGCGAAGTTCAATGTTGACGCCGCCGTATTTTTTGAACTTAATTTTTCCATCCTGGGGTTTGCGGCGTTCGGCAATATCCAGATCGGACATGATCTTAAGACGCGATACGATAGCTGCTCGATAGCTGTAAGGCACCGTCTGATAAAGCTGACAAACCCCGTCTATCCTAAACCGAATCTCCGTATTTTTTTTTCCGGGATAGGGTTCGACATGGATATCCGACGCTTGGCGGGCGTATGCATCCAAAATGATTTTGTTGACCAACTGCACGATAGCGCTGTCTTCATCGGTAACAGCTCTTTCAGCCTCCTCGACCTCCTCCTCATCAACGGCCAACTGACCTAAAATTTCATCAATGTCTTTTTGTTCTTTTTCTTCACGGAAAAACAGAGAGATGAATTTTAAGATATCCTCTTTGATCGCCACATGGAAAACCAACGGTTTCCCCGCGAAAAGAGGTTTGATCATATCTACCTTTTGAAGGTGGGAAGGGTTGTCAATAGCGATAACCACACCCTCCTCGTCCTGCCTAATGGGGACCCAGAAGTTTCGCTTCATGAAGGGGACCTTCAGTCCGGCCAGAAGCTCACCAGGGATAGGTACCTTTTCGTTGTATTCGATAAAAGGCGTCCGGTAGTATTGACTGAGGGCTTTGCCGATATCCCTTTTGGACACCTTGTAAGCCTGCATTAGGATTTCTTCTATTTCTTTCTTAGCCTGCCGGGCGTCGCCGACGGCCTTCTCAAGTTCTTTTTGAGTCAACAGACCGTTTTCCACCAAATAGTCGAACTTGCCGGGCCGGGCCTTTGCCATCCGCTTCTGATTGTAGATCGCAATCCCGAGAATCTTGGCCAACTCCCCAACCGCGGCCTCGTCTGTTTCAGAAAACGGCGCGCCATCTTTTCGATTGATAATCTGGATTGCGCCCAGCAGATATTTCTGGAAACTAATCGGCCCGGCCAGAACCTGTCGCGTGCGATAACCACTTTTCTGGTCCCAGGTTTTGTCAAAAGACAGGTGGGGATCGATGGCGCAAAGGGCGTCTTTATCATAGACGTCCTTGACATTGACCAACTCCCCTTTATGAGCCACATAGCCGACCAGGCTTTCCGTAGAAATAGGCACCCGGATTTCGCTGATCTCAGTTCCAGTCTTGATCCTGGAGACCAATTCCTTTTTGATTCCGTCAACCACGTACACAGTGAGTCGCTCGGCATCAAAAAGCCTGGTCACATCATCTTTGAGATCAATCAAGATTTCGTCAATACTGCCGGCGGCATGGATTCGATTGGTTATCTCCAAAAGCCGTTCACGAAAATCAACCTCTTGCTTCAGAGCAGAAGAGTTCTTGACCCCGTTGGAAAAGCCCTCTTTTTGTTGCATCTTAAGTACGACCATGGGGCGTTAGATCTCCGCAGAAAACCGCAAAAAACGGCATCTATTCCTCAGATTCATCAGATCTGTCGGATTCCGTTGCGGACGAGTTGCCGAATCCGGCAAAATAAAGTCCATAAAATTTCTTTATCCCACCAACAATCAGGAAAATGCCGATAAAATATCTTGCAAAACTTAAAAACCCGGACCCAGGTATTTGCTCCAAAGCCGGTGGTGTTTTAAAGCAAAGAAGCAAACCCATTGCCGTCAACAACGCAGCCCATATGGTTTGTGTCGTTTTGTCCGGTTCAGTACCCATATCGCAGATTCTTTTCCGGCAGGAATCACGTGAAGAGTCACCACTTAACTATTTTTACTGTATGATAGCCGGAAGATAATGTCAATCTCTGCAATCCCGAATTCTCTCTGTCGGAGCCACCTATCCGGAACATATATTTGTACTTCTCCTTCGGTTTTTCGTATTAAAACCTTTAGGGTGGATCAACGTTTCCGGCAAAGCCTGTAGCTTACACGGCTTCGCACCCATAAGAACCTTATTTTTTTATCATATCAACAAAATCAGGCGTAACAATCGAGCAGTTTGCCGGTCTCGTGATGGAGAGGGCGTCTCTATGGCGGAGCCATGCGACGGATGGTGTGGCAAGGGATTTTCAGAGCAATATGAAACCGGGGCATTGCGTCCCGTTCCGACCTGTCCAAATAGTTGCCGAAAACAAGTACAGGGAGTTGCCGACTGTACTGACTTGGTTGAAACAGGACGTATTCAGCAGGACTGATTGACCGTATAGTTGCGAATGAAATGTTCAAGGGCAAACGTGTGATTCTGACCCATTTTTCCGAATTTGAGCCCTCTTCTTCTCGTCGACACGGAACCGAAGGGAATTTTGGCCATCTCGAGATCAGACACGGTAGTGATAGGCAGGCTGCCAAGATAAAAACTGTGATCGGCGGAAACAAGGCTCAGTTCAGACGGCCCGTCATCAGGCTCTTGACCGGAAATATATCGAAAAGACACCCCGCCGACACTGATGTCCATAATCTCACCGACTATGGTTGCATGGGATGAAGGCATTTTGAGCAGGGCCACCCCGTCACCTTGAAGCTGCAACCGTCTGTGTTTCCTACGCTCTGTCGGCACGTCTCTGGCTTCCATGGATCCATACTCCTGAAAAATGGATTTAAAAACAGCCCGATTTTATGCAAAAAAGGGGCCACGACCCTCTTTGATATCCCTATCGATATATTGCGATTAACTCGTCCGGCGCAGATAAGCCGGAACCAAAAAGTAGGATGATTGTCGCGCACCGCCCTGAAGCCCAACAGCGGAAAAACACAAAAAAAAGTTTCATCCGGTTAAAGCGTACTCCTTCAATCCTCCGCGAAGTCGGGTGTTTTGGTGTCAACCGGCAAACTGTCTGAGCGAATTAGAGCGCGTTGGGGCGGGCCCAATCCATGCGTACGGCAACAGGGTAAACGGG
>CAYSGJ010000168.1:0-9182 GCA_964430705.1 uncultured Desulfobacterales bacterium
CGGCTATTTTGGTGTCAACAGGCAAAAACTCGCTCATAAGTGCGCGTAGGGGCGAACCCGATCCATGCTGGTAAAAACAAAGTGCTGACAAGAACGGCCCGTTTACCCTGTTGCCGCGCGCATTCGTTGGGCCCGCCCCAACGCGCTCTAATTCGCTCAGACAGTTTGCCGGTTGACACCAAAACATCCGACTTCGTGGAGGATTGAAGGAGTACGCTTTAACCGGATGAAACTCAATTTTCAATTGTAACATAAATATCGGTAATGTTTTGCCGGCTTAAAAATTGGGCCGCGGCACGTCAATCGTTTGAACCGATTCATCCGGCGCATTCCCCGCCGCTTGCGCCGGCGAATCGTCAATAAAGCAATACAAACCCACGAAATAAAGTAATTTTAAAAAGAACAGCCATGCGGTTAGACGCCGCACATGATCCCTTCCAAGGATTTAATGGATTTTATGGTATCAGGATACCCTTTTCAATCTTAATCGGTATGAATGTGCTTATTTTAATATCTTGGGAGGCCTTCCATATCTCGGGTCTGGGAAAAAACGCATAATATATAAGCATGTTATGGGTTATATCGATTGGTGGCACAAAGTCTGCTAAGGCGACACCATTATATGGATTTGCACATGGACTCCGGGATCGATGGGATATGAAAAAAAATCGTTGGACGGAATTTGACGAACAGGGCGACACCGGGGAACCGGAACTGGTAAGAAGTAGATTTCGAAAACGCTTTGATGAACATGAGGATGAAATCCTTCGGAAACAAAAAAAATCCAGCAAACGTTTTCATCGTAAAAAGACGATAAAGGATGGGTTTGTGGACTATTAAATAATGCTTGACTCAAAACGGGGATTTTTTGTTTGCAACGTTCATATTTGAAGTCGAAACCCAGGGGTAATACCTGAGAGCTGAATGATAGGAGGGAATAATGCATATGACAGAACCGGGAGTAGCGACATCGACACCAACAGATGCTGGGATCGTAGAGGCTGCTCTCAGTCAACAGGTTTGGGGAATCGCCTCCGCTATTGATATATACGGCTGTGATCCCGAAAAAATCCGCAATGCAGAACAAATTCGACAATTTGTCGTCGAACTGTGCATGTTGATCGACATGAAACGTTATGGGGATACTTTAGTCGTGCATTTCGGTGAAGATGAGCGCGTAGCGGGCTACTCCATGGTTCAGCTCATTGAAACCTCCCTCATATCCGCACACTTTGCCAACCTGACCAATACGACGTATCTGGACGTTTTTAGCTGCAAACCTTATGACCCGGAAATAGTGAGAGATTTTGCCCTGAAGTATTTTGGCGGGAGCAGAAGTCATTTGAATGTTACCCTTCGGCAGTAAAGGTCCGGTCATGGTCGAAGTGAGCGTTTGTGACCACCTTAAAGCGGCAGGACACCTTTGGGATGCCCATTGGCCGCGGTCCTGTCTCTTTGATCTATGGCCGGTCCGGGCATGCTTTCAGGCGGAATTTAACCATCCGCCCCATTTTCTTGTAGCCAAGGACAACGGCCGATTTTGTGGAATGCTGGCCCTCAGTTGGGTCGAAGAGCAGGGGTGTTTCGCCCATTTCCCGGGAGAAATGTGGCAAGGCAAGACGTGGCTGGAACAAAACAAGATCCTTGCCGATGGTCCCGAGGTGCTTCAGGCCCTGTTGGACGGCATGTCATTGCCTGCGCGGATTCGATATCTGACCGAAGCGTCTTTTGGGGCGGCAGACGGCGCTGCTGTGGATGAATTCGGATATCTCTTTTTCCCGGGCCGGTATGACAATCTTTTTAGCATCTATTTGCAGAGTTTTTCCGGCAGGTCGCGAAAAAAAATGCGTTCCGAATTGAATCGGCTTACCGCTAAAGGCGTATCGTATCGCCACGATTGCCTTAACGACCTGGATGATTTGTTTCGTATGAACCTGGAAAACTTCCAAGGCCGCTCCTATTTCAGCGATTTGCGGTTTCTAAGGTCGTTTGAAAACCTTGCTGACTGGCTTAATAGAAACAATCTGTTGCGGATAACCACTGTTCTTATCGGTGGCAAGATCGCGGCGGTGGACATGGGGGCTGTTTGGAATGGGGCCTACACCGTTCTTGCAGGAGGTACCAACCCCGATTTTCCCGGCGTCGCCAAATTGATCAATTTTCACCACATGGAGTGGGCCTGTCACCAGCAGTTGAAAGAGGTGGACTTTCTCTGCGGTGAGTTTAACTGGAAAAAGCGGTTCCACCTGACGGCAAGGCCTCTGTATGAGATTGTGACTTCAAGATCCCAAACAGCCTTCCTGGATGAGGGTATTTTCAACGAACCGACCGCCTGTGCAGGGTAATGATAGAGTCTTGGTCGTTGGCACGACTTCAGACTACATTGACTGGATCCGGTGTCGCTATCGCGGCAAGGCCCTGTTTCTTACCGATCCCACGGTACGAAGACAGGCGCGGGAACCACAGCCTGACCCTGTCGAAGAAGTGGTTTGCGATCTATCGGATTACAGGCTGGCTTTGCAGACGTTGGAACAGCATTTCTCGAACTGGACTTTGGTCCCGAACGGTGTCGTGAGTTTTGATTGCGAATCCATGGCGTTGGCGGCCGTTATCGCGCATAAATTTGCCTTGCCGTATCCATCCATTCAGGCCGTCGACAACTGTCGAAACAAGTTCGTGTCCAAGGCGCTCTGGCAAAGACAGGCACTGCACACACCGCGACAGTGTTTGGTTGGGTCGGTTGCGGATACCGTGAGGTTTTACCAAGAGCTGGCAGGGCCCTGTGTCCTCAAACCGCTGGACGGCAGCGGCAGTGAATTGGTTTTTTGGTGCGACAGCCAGGCGGACTGCGAAACAGCCTTTCAAGAGATTCTAAACGGTCTTGGGTGCCGCCGGACAAATCGCCTCTACAGGTCGTTTTCTGCTGTTGGCCCTGCGGTCCTGGCCGAAGAGTATATCCAGGGTGACGAATTCAGTTGCGATTTTATTGTCGAAAACGGTCGAATAAGGATCATCCGGATTGCTCGCAAGGTCATTGCTCCCACGGGGCCGTTCGGGACGGTTCTGGGATACTTGTTGTCACCATCTCTGCCCGATGCCTTTAGCGCAAAGGGTTTGCGACAAATCCTTTATCAAAGTGCTACGGCACTGGGGCTGGATCGGGCAATGTGCATGCTGGACTTTATCGTTCGTGACGGACAGGTCGTTTTGCTGGAGCTGGCGCCCAGACCCGGGGGAGATTGTATTGCCTATATGTTGCGTCGATGTTGGAACCTGGATCCGTTGAAGCTGTTTCTTGATTTTTCCGTGGGGCGGCGCCTTGAGTTTGAAAAGCCATCTGATTTGCCGACATGCTTGGGTTTGCGGGTGCATGCCGGACACAGCGGGGTCTTAAAGAAAATCGATGCAAGTGCACTGGTGCATGACGCACGGGTGCGGGAGGTTCACTTGCCCAGAAAACGGGGGCACCTGATACATATGCCTCCAGACGATTACGAGTCGTGGCTCTTGGGCCATGTCATCATTGAGCCTGATCCGCGGGATGGGCTGGAAGCGCAATGCCGGACATTCCTGGATAAGATTGTTGTAGAGATTGAATAGGTCTACATGACAAACGAAGGTTTCGGTTTGCAGGAAAAGTTGCAGGCTATTATAACGCAGACAACTCCCATCTTGCCGTCAGAAGAACTCCGTGCCTTTGTGGATTACTATTTTCATCGGCGCGATCTTTACTTGCAGATCTTTGAGCAGCACTCTGCCCCGTTGTACATTCAGGAATCATCGGTTTTAAAGGCCAGAGCGCTTCGTTTTAAGAAGGCCTTTCAGAAGGTTTTGCCCGCAGTATCGTTCTATTATGCCGTTAAGAGCAATAACCATCCCGAGGTGGCGAAGATCCTCCTTATGCAGGGTTTTGGGCTGGATGTCTCCAGCGGGCTCGAGCTGGAGATGGCGCTTGGTCTTGGTGCCACGGATATTGTATTCAGCGGGCCCGGCAAAACGACAGACGAATTGCAGCTGGCTGTCGATCATGCCGATCGCGTGGTTATTCTCATGGACAGCTTTGGTGAGTTGCGCCGGTTGGCCACTGTTGCTGCGGGGCCGAACAAGGTCCGTTGCGGGGTCAGGTTGACGGTTCATGCACAAGACCTGTGGCGCAAATTCGGCATTCCAGCGGAGTCGCTTGCTGCTTTCTGGAATGAGGCCTACCGGTGCGGTCAGATCCAGCTGGAGGGGGTACAGTTTCACTCAAGCTGGAATTTGTCTCCCCATGCCCAGATCGCCTTTATTCGGGTCCTTGGCAAAGTGCTCGCCGATATGCCTGTATCGTTTAGGGATCAGCTCCGGTTTGTGGATATCGGTGGCGGCTATTGGCCGTCGCAGGGTGAATGGTTGCAGCCCGCCGGAACACCGGAAGGCAAGCTTCGCCAGGCCCTGAACCAGCAAGCTGGTTCGCCCGAAGAGCATTACTGCCTGTCGGCGACACCTATTGAGGCTTTTGCAGATCAACTTGGCGCCGAGATTCAAAGAGATCTTTTCAGCGTTGTTCCTTGCAGGATCTGTTTAGAGCCGGGCCGTTGGATCTGCAATGATGCGGTGCATCTGCTGATCTCGGTCGTGGATAAAAAGTCGCCGAACCTGGTCATTACCGATGCCGGCACCAATGCCATCGGCTGGGAGCGCTTTGAGACCGACTATTGCCCGATTTTGAACCTTACGCGTCCTTCTATTAAAGAAAAGCCTTGTCACATCTTCGGTTCACTGTGTACGCCTCACGACGTTTGGGGCTATGCTTATTTCGGGGAAGATATCCAACCTGGCGATATTTTGATGATTCCCGCGCAAGGTGCATATACCTACAGCCTGAGGCAACAGTTCATAAAGCCCTTGCCGCCTGTGTATACGATCTAGACAAGTCCAAACCGGCGGGCATGGTCTCCTTCCTATCCTTAATCATTCGAGCTAGCTAAGGGCCCAGGTTGGCGTTCACAAAATCCCAGTCGATCAACTTGTCGATAAAGGCGGCAATGCAATCGGGCCGGCGGTTCTGGTAGTCCGGATAGTAGGCGTGTTCCCATACGTCCATGGTCAACAACGGCTTTATCCCCTGGGTCAAAGGGTTTTCAGTGTTCGGTGTCTTGATGTCGCCTTGACTATTCTGCGATATATTTCTATAAGCCTTTTAGACTACCATCTCGATCTTGCGTTAAAAAGGTCTTGAAGAACACAAAACCATTTGGGAGTCCCATTATAGTAACGGTTTAGCCGAACCATAAAAACTGCAACAGGAGGGACCCAAATGGTAAAAAGACGGAAAAGCAATACCAAGACCGGAGAATTTTTTAAATTTGTCATTGACAACCTTCCCTCCGGTGTTCTTACGGTCAATGCGGAATTGAGGATTACTGGTTTTAACCTTTGGGCCGAGAAAGTTACCGGTTACTCAAAAACAGAGGCCATAGGCCGTTTTTGTGGCGAGATTCTTCGAGGCGGGATGTGCGACGCCCATTGCCCCTTGCGAAGAGCTTTAGGTAGTAAAAAGCCGGTGTCTCTTGTCGAAACAACCATTCGTAATAAACGAGGGGAAACCATTCCAGTCAGGATGAACACTGCCGGATTGTTTGACGATGACGGGCAACTCGTCGGGGGCGTTGAGTCGTTCCAAGACATCTCGCGCCTGAAAACCCTGGAAAGGGAAAAAGACAATCTTGTTTCCATGTTCGCCCACGACCTGAAATCTTCTGTCGCCATTATCGGCGGATTTGCACACCGACTCATTGCAAGGCGGGAAGATATGAGCCAGGAAAAACGAGAGGAATATCTTGAGATTGTGAGAAATCAATCTGAAAAACTCGAGTGGCTCATTGACGAATTTTTGGAGTTTTCCAGACTGCAAACAGGAAAAATTAAACCCAATCTCAGCCCGACATCATTGGATAAGGAGCTGATAGAAATCGTCCATACCTATGAGCCGAAAGCATCAGAGAAAGGAGTCAAACTCAATCTGGAGAACGAAGAGGTGCTTCCGATTATATTGGCTGATGCCAACAAGTTGCGAAGGGTGTTTAACAACCTTCTGGACAATGCCCTGAAATATTCAAAAGGGAAAAAAACAATCACAGTGGCAACCGGGCAGACACCTGCGGAGGTTGTTGTACAGGTGAGAGATGAAGGTGTTGGTATCTCTTCTGATGAGTTGCCTTACGTTTTTGATGCCTTCCATCGAGGGAGGAACACACATGATACCGGCGGATATGGGCTAGGACTTGCCGGAGTAAAAAGCATTGTCGAAGCCCATGGAGGGCACGTTTACGTCGAGAGTAAGGCGGGCCAAGGCTCGGTTTTTACGGTGTTGCTGCCCAAAGCTCTGGAGACTGATAGCCTGGGTCTTTAAAATAGAGTGGGCCGAAAGTGCGTTGATAAGAGGCCGTGTGGCTCTCGGCAGTCCTGTGGCCCCGATAACGATCCGCAGCCGTTTGTGCAATCGTTACCACGGGTACGTACATAACGGGACAGCCGGTCATGGTTTTTGCATTGACAAACCCTCGTGGACGCATTATTGTTTTATTTATCGGTTCAATGACCGCCTTCCTGTTGACCTTAGTCTTGTGAAGGAACGGGATCGAGTATAGAAATCAGGATCCCTATTTTTGGAACCCGCTTATATCCCATCTTTTATCTTACAGATGTGGTTCTTCAGCCTTTTCCAGATTTAACTCCTGAAACTGTACAAAAGCAGAAGAAAGGAGGATAATCGCTATGGAAGAAGGCATCGTAAAATGGTTTAGTGACCAGAAAGGATTTGGTTTCATCGAGCGCGATGGAGATACGGATGTGTTTGTTCATCATTCCGCTATCAACGGGTCCGGATTCAAGACACTTGATGAAGGCGATTCGGTAAGCTTTGAAGTAGAGCAGGGCGCCAAGGGCGCTTCTGCAAAAAATGTCGTTAGGCTGTAGCCGGTAACTACGTGATCTTCATGGGCACTTCGTCAACCTTAGGCGAAGTGCCTTTTTAATTTAAAGGGCTCTGCGGGGCAACGGTCAATCCGGATTTAACAATGCGGTTATCTACAAAGCTCCAGTCAGGGTCTTGGTCGGCCAGTGGACATCAATCCTCCAGCCGGGCAAAACTCGCCGTGAAGGCCGCGCAAGGCCGGCCTTTGAATGGGCATAATACAGATATGAATATGCCTGAGTTTAAGAAAGACATCAAGGCTATTTATAGCGGCATTTACAAGAATTTTCGTATGAATTGAGCCCTTTTAAACCGGACGCGCATTGGAAAGTCAGCCTGTGGGAGCGATAAACTATTGCAAATTTTCTTGCTTCGCAAAGCCCTTGCGGTCGGACGGACTGTTGTCATAGGATCCAAATCGTGTTAATCAAAAAGATCACGTTTAAATGGGGATGCCGGTTGTTGTTAACCGTGGCTGTATTGTAAAAAAGGAGTCGCTGTGAAACCTGTTGCGCTAATTATCCGAGATGGTTGGGGAGTTCGTAAAGAACGGGAAGGAAACGCCGTGTTGGCTGCGAAGACCCCGAACGTTGATTTCTACCTCGCACACTATCCCTGGGTATTGATCGATGCATCGGGGGAGCCGGTGGGCCTGCCGCCGGGATACCAGGGCTCCAGCGAAGTGGGACATCTTAATATGGGAGCCGGCCGGATCGTTATCCAAGAACTCAAACGTATTAACGATGAGCTTACCGAGGGGACTTTTTTCGAAGCAAAAACATTCAAGCGTTTGGTGACCTATTGCAAGGCGAACCGGTCAAGGCTGCACCTCATTGGCCTGTTGCAGGACGAAGGTGTGCACGCGCATTGCGACCACATGTTCAAAGTGATGCGAGGGGCACGAAAACAAGGGGTAGGCGACATCGTTGTCCATGTATTCACCGATGGCAGGGACACCCCTCCTCGATCCACCCTTGAATATATTGAACAGCTCAAGACTGTTATGGACGATCTGGGCGACTGCCGGATCGGCACCGTCATGGGACGCTATTACGGCATGGATCGTTCCAAGAACTGGGATCTTACAGACCAAGCTTTTGCGTGCATCGTCGATGCGGTTGGACGAAAGGTTGAAACTCCCGAAGCCGCCGTCGAAATCTCCTACGCAAAGGATAGAACCCCGGATGGTGTTGAGATGTTTGATGAATATATACCGCCTCACGTGATCGGGGAATACGACGGCATCAAAAAGGGAGATGGCGTGTTACACACGAACTTCAGACAAGACCGTGCCATTCAACTTTCGATGGCTTTTGTGGCAGACAATTACCCGGGAAAACGTTTGCAAAAACCCGATTGTTTTTATGCGGGGCTGACCCGTTATTACGATGAATTCACGAACTACGTTATCGCGGCCATGAATTCGGGCGGCGGCATGAACCACCTTCTTGGCCAGGTCGTCAGTGAAGCCGGACTAAAACAGTTGCGTTTAGCGGAGACCCAGAAATTTCGCCACGTCACCAGTTTCTTCAACGGCAAGTCGACCCGTCCCTTTCCCGGTGAAGATCAAATAGAAATTAACAGCCAGTTTGATCCGGCCTCTTTTGCCTCCCATCCCGAGATGAATGCCTATGACGTACGCGACAAGCTGCTGGAAATCATCGGCTCGGGTTGTCCGTACGCGCTTATTGTGGTCAACTTTGCCAATTGCGATATGGTGGGACACACCGGCGACATGGCCGCCACTGTGAGGGCCGTGGAAGTTGTTGACGAATGTGTGGGAGCCTGCATTGGCCGTTTGCTTGAACTTGACGCAGAGGTTCTTTTAACAGCCGACCATGGAAATGCCGAAGAAATGATCGACCCGAAAACGAAGCGTGTCAAAACCAGCCATTCCACCAATCCCGTTGAGTTGATTTATGTAAGCCGCACCGCCCAAGGCAAAAAGCTCAGAACCGGTGGAAAACTTGCGGATATTGCTCCAACAATCCTCGGCCTCATGGGGTTGGATATTCCGCCTGAAATGACCGCCACCCAATTGATTGAGCAGAACTCAAATGTCTAATGCTCCTAATTTTGCTTGACATAAAGCGCGTTTTGGTTAATTTTATGGACATCGCATGAAAAACATGGTTCATCCGGTTAAAGCATACTTGAGGGATCGCCGTGTGTGTCAACAGCCGGCTATTTTGGTATCAACAGGCAAAAACTCGCTCATAAGTGCGCG
>CAYSGJ010000169.1:0-4457 GCA_964430705.1 uncultured Desulfobacterales bacterium
GCTTGGATCAGGTTCGCCCCTACGCGCTCTTATGAGCGAGTTTTTGCCTGTTGATACCAAAATAGCCGGCTGTTGACACACACGGCTATCCCTCAAGTACGCCTTAACCGGATGAACCGTAAAAAAACACTCCGTCTTCCTTTTTCCGGCGGTGGATTTGGGCAATGACCCGTTTCTGAACACCTTGTTTACAATCAAACCATCGGAAGCCCCGCTTCATGATATCCCGTGTTTCATAGGATACCAGAAAGTGGCATTTGTTTTCTCAATGAATGACCTTAATTTCCCAACCCCCGTCGCCCGACAATAGGGCGGTTTTGAGTTAATTGGCTGAATAATTGGAAGAACCTGTAGATCCAACCGACTTGGCATGATGTTTTCATACCATTGAAAATGCCTCGGCAACAGTGGGACAAAAGCAGTGAATGGTTTTGGATAACCACTCGAGATCACCACAGGCAACAACGGGCCGCGCTGTGGCGCGCCGGATCATATGGAGCCGGACCGGGAGCTTTGCCACAGACCTTGAAAGGAATATGGAGACATGGGACCAAGATCCCCAGACAACGGAGGACGACGCTCGGGAGTGGATCGCAGGCAGTTTTCTTACAGCACCCATATCCCGGAACGTCGATCCGAATCAGATCGAAGACGCGGCCTTGACCGAAGAAGCGGCCTTGATCGAAGGAGCAATTCGGATCGGAGAAACGCGCTCGCTCTGTAAAAATATAGCCCCTCCCAAAAAGGACCAAGACAAAGACACGTGCTTTTTTTGATGGGACAATCCGACAAAAAACACCAAGGCATTCTAACAGGACTTTTCTTCGCCGGGCCATTTGGCCTTTTCATCGCAAAAAGGGCACTTTTTTTCCCTGAAATGGAGACTTTTCTTGCCCAGAATAGACATTATACAGCCCAACCCGTACCCGCAAAAAACACATAGTTTCTCTATAACCATTTAATATAAAACATATTATTGACACGATCTCCTTTTGGCATTCCTGTTGCTCCGCTATCTGACACCGTGTCGACGTCGATATGGGGACAGACTAGAAAATGAATGATGATAATCTTCATGAATAAGGAACGACAGATGAAATCTCTGATTAAAACAATCTTGCTTTTGGGTTGCATGCTTTGGCCTGCGGCAGCCGATCTGAGCGATTATAAACCAAAATTCGAATACGCCCTGCCTGCGGACATTATGCGGGTCGATTTTGCCCATGAGAGCTGGACATATCGTTTATTTGAAGACGGCAGCATCAAAAAACTCGTCCATAAAAAGACTGTCACAAAAAACATATTTGCTGTCAATGATGATACAATACAAGACGGCGTTTCTTCTAATGACCATGTAACGGGCTGACGGCACGAACCCGTCCGGTTCTTTTGTTTTGGTCATTCGTCTTTTGATCATTCGAATTTGTTTCGAGTTTCGGAATTCGAATTTAGAAAATACTAGGGTTTTTGGTCTGGAATCCCACAAAGCCGTCGGGCGCAATGCACTGGGCATACACCACCATGTTATGTCGCATCAAAACACATAGCGGAATGTGCATGATGTATGGATGGAAATCTGCAATTCATGCGGTGTGGTTGACGATTTTCATCGGATGGATGCTGATGGGACAAGCCCATGGCGAACAGCGCCCACCTTTGGATGCTCACATCGATGGTCTGGAACGTGTACGTCTGCTCGCCGGAACCGACGCCCGGCACGCCATCAATAAGCTCCACGGAATGTCCATTGACATGGCGCGGGGTTTTGTGGCCTTTTATCAGAGCCGCACTGGACACAAAGCGACTGTTTGGGTCTCCGAGGGACCATCTGAAGCGCTTGCCGCAAAACAAATCGACATCATGCTTGACAAAATGAAGGGCAACGACAGATCGCCTTTCAAGAAATACCGGACCATAGAGGCCCAGGGCGCCGAAGTCATAGGATTTGATGGATTGGGCCAGGTTCACTACGTGTTCAGAGTCGGCAAATGGGTCTATTGGATCAGCGCCGACGAAAAACAAGCAGATCTGCTCTTGCGCCATATTACCAAGAAGGATTAAGCACCGCCGCCCGTCCTTATACTTTGAAGCGGTCTCTCGCCTAACCTTTTGAAGTGCCACCTGATTGATCGATAAGTTTGACAATCCCACAACAAGGTGATATTAGTTTAAGATCAATAAGTTAAATCTGCTTTGCGTTGTAGAATCACGCAACTTGGAGGCGTGGAATGCAGGGTTTGAGGGTGCTGGTTACTGGTGGAGCGGGATTCCTGGGAAGTCACCTTTGTGAAAGATTGGTGGCTGAAGGCGCTGACGTCCTTTGCCTGGACAATTTTTTCACCGGATCAAAAAAAAATATCTTCCATCTTATGGACTGCAAGAATTTTGAACTCATCCGGCATGACCTCGTAGAACCGATCTTTTTGGAAGTGGATCAGATTTTCAACTTGGCCTGCCCTGCTTCACCGGTCCACTATCAGTATAATCCGGTCAAAACCGTAAAAACCAATGTCATGGGGGCTATCAATATGCTTGGCTTGGCCAAAAGGGTGAAGGCACGCATATTACAGGCATCCACCTCGGAGGTCTACGGCAACCCTCAAGAACACCCTCAAAAGGAAACCTATTGGGGACATGTCAATCCCATTGGAAGACGCAGTTGCTATGATGAGGGCAAACGGGTGGCTGAAACTCTAATGATGGATTATCATCGCCAAAACCAGGTTGATGTTAGGATCGTCCGGATTTTCAACACCTATGGCCCGAGAATGGCCATTTTTGACGGCAGGGTGGTAAGTAATTTTGTTGTGCAAGCCTTAAAAAATGAACCCATCACCGTTTACGGAGATGGGAGCCAAACGCGCTCTTTCTGTTACGTCACCGATATGATTGACGGCTTTATCAAAATGATGCATTGCAAGGACTTCACCGGCCCTGTAAACCTCGGCAATCCCAATGAATTTTCCATTAAAGCCCTTGCAGAGCTGACCATCAAGATTATCGACTCTAAATCCGAAATCCAATACCAAGCCCTGCCTGAAGACGACCCCGTCCAACGACGCCCGGATATCACATTGGCAAAGGAAAAGCTCGGCTGGACCCCCCGGGTCCCATTAGAAGAGGGTTTAAAGCACACAATTGCATACTTCAGCCGGATAATCCCTTAACAGCAGAACGCCAAAAAAATGACCGCGACTTGAAACACCCTTGAACGGCATATGTTGAAGGGGGTTATGTATAAATAATGCTGTACGGCAAAGGAGATTTTGACCACTCCCCTGGTTTGGGCATAATGCTCTGATTGATAACCGTCATCCAGAAAAATTCGGAGTTCAGTTCCCTGATTTTTCCATCCTCAGGAAACCTGGCATGGCTGGTGCGTTCATAGGTTGTCTGAAAGACAACAACCGCGTCGTTTCCGTCCATCGCTACTTGATAGTGTCTGATGAATGCATTCACGGTCAAATGATTCGTGTCCGCGACGGCCTGGATGTCGGATTCGGATAACTTCATCAATATGTATTTGGACACACCCCTTTCAGAAATCCGATAAAGCCCTCGCGACTCACAGCTTGCCACGTACACCGTAGATATACAGCCTGCCCGCCTGAGAAACTGTGCAGCCACCACCGCCGCGGTCCGTCGTCCCCCTGAGGCGGTCGGAAATCCGTAATATTCGAAAAATTTTTTTTGAATCTCCTCAGCGTATGCATCTCCCTTTTCGTATAGGTCTTTGGATATGTATCGCAGCTCTCGAGCCATGTCCTCAGCCGCATCCGCAATGGGCCAATCAATACGGACGCGGAAATGAGACAGACCGTATCTGTTTCTAGCCCTGACGGCAGGATCGCGTTGAATGAGCAGGGCATAGTCGACCGGGAGCAACCCCTTCAGAAACCCTGAAAAACGGGCTGACTCAAAAAGCTTGATATTTCTATAGTACTTCTTACTGAACTGTACCGTGCCGGAACGCATCAGGTTCTCTTTTGTTGTCTTGTTGTCATCGAAAAACCGTATATATTTTTTGTGAGCACTGGCGATCACATCTTCGACAAAGATGACCAGGAAGCGGTTGTGACATTCAAACTCCACATCGGGGATCCGCGCTCGAGGCTTGAGTTCTCGTTTTTCTACAAACGGATAAGGCTCCTTGGACTCGGCAAAACGGCGATAGGAGTCTATCAGTCCGTATTCAATGAGGTACTCGTCCAGTTCGTCTCGAAGGGATTCATAGACTGACCTGCGAAGCTTGTCTTGCCTGCTCAACTGTTCACGATAATTCCAATAGGTCACAAGATTTCCTCCTCTACTACAGACAGGGGGGGGTACATGAACGTTTTTAGCTATAGCGGTTACCCAAAAAGCTCAAGTTCCAGAGGCCTATGGGTATGGGGCCGCAAGCCGGGCAACTGTCTGAGCCGCTGAGGCCGAGTTGGGAGTGCCGCTGCTCAGCCTTT
>CAYSGJ010000170.1:0-17870 GCA_964430705.1 uncultured Desulfobacterales bacterium
GTCCTTACGCGGCCTTTGCGGCGAGTTTTGGCCGCCTGGAGGACCGATGCCCATAGGCCGGAAAACGGTGTTACTTGAGCTTTATAGAGAACTGTAAAACATTATAAGTATATGCTCATAGAACGTGACGCGTCCAATAGATAGTTTCTATGTATTCGGCCTTTACGCATAGAAAAAACCAAGGAATATGGGCAACGAATAACCGGTGAGGAACACTGCTGACAGAAACAGACATTTTTCGTATGTGGTTATTCCGGTTAATTGTACGATGTATTTCGACCTTTGGGATTTGTTTTTTCGATGCGCCTCGCCTCCAATTGCATATAGTCTGACATGTATTGATTTTGTCTATCCAAAAGCTTTCAATCCATCGAAATTAGCTATTTGACCAATCATCTCTTCAACAATAACATGTTGAGGTTTGTTAATCGGATATCGTTGCTCCGATCGTATCTTTTCCGGAACATGCATGGGTTGAAAAACTCGCCTTCTTATGCTGATGAGGACGCACAAAAACAAGGAGTCACCTTATGGAAAAAATCGATTGCACTGGGCTGGCATGTCCACAACCGGTCCTCGGGACGAAAACACTGATTGAATCGCACCCGGATCAAATCCAATTCGCGGTCACTGTGGACAATGCAGCCTCGGCACAAAACGTCCTTCGTTTTTTTGAAAGCCAGGGTTTTTCGGCCACGCTAAAAGAGGTTGACCGGGGATTTACCGTTCATGGGACACGGTCGAAAGACAAACCGGACCAGCCTGCAGCAGCCGAGTCGGGCACGTCGGTCCACAAGACCCTGATTTTTGTTACATCTGATCGGATGGGATCGGGAGACGACGACCTTGGGGCGGGACTCATGTTCAACTTGATCGGCACGCTCAATGAGATGGGCGAGTCGTTGTGGCGGCTCATATTTGTCAACAGCGGCGTCAAACTCGCCATCGAAAACGCCAAGACATTGCCCGCGCTACAAAACCTCGAAGCCCATGGCGTCAGTATTCTCGTGTGTGGGACCTGCCTCAATCATTTCAATCTTTTGGAGCAGAAAAAGGTGGGTGAGACCACCAACATGTTGGACGTGGTCACCAGCCTTCAACTGGCCGACAAGGTCATTACGGTGTGAATTGTTGCCCCAGTCCTTTTCACCGGGTCCAAAATCTACGGAAGCAATGACGTGTTGTCTTTCTTTTCTCTCCGACACTTTCGGATCAAAAGACTATGTGCGGGCGATGTGCCGACCGTTTCCCGAGTTTTGATTGCTGAAAAACGAGGAGTTATGGAGCAAAGGCGATGTCCTGATGTTCTGATTGGCAAAGCGTTTTGAGGCGAGCCGGGATATCCCAAAGGTGCATCAAACGGCGGGTAGCTTCCGGGACCCAATCGTCCCAAGATTTGCCATCGATCATGTGAAGACGAATTTGTTTTCCGCTGATCCCTTTTTGGGACAGCGGGCGTTTCCAAAGGATATCTACGCTCAACCCAAGCGAGCGAAACCGTTCCAACTTTTTCCGGCCCCATTCGTCATAGATGGTAAGAAAGAACGTAGCATCCAGCGGCACATAGTATTGATAAAGCTCCGGGAAATTGATGGGAAAAGGAACGACGGATAAGGCATCGGGCGGGACGCCTTCCTCCCTTAAGACCGTCCGGACCATCTGGTACCGCTCGAAGTAGGTCAGAGGGTTTGCAGAAGTATTACTGCGATCCGGATCTGCAATTTCTTCGCCGGTCAGGGATGGATCGGGATTGGAAATCCCCACGACCAAATGACGACATTTGGCTTTCCCGGCCAGCAGATATTTCAGATGGTCGTTGTGCAAAACCTGAAACCTGCCGTGGATGACGCCGGTCTCTATCATGGTTCAACACCCTCCGGGAACTCTTCATATTATATTAGAGGTTTAGTATCATATTGTTTTTCACAAAAAAACATTTTTAAAAATATTTTCTTTTCGGGTCCGCGTGGTTTTGCACAGCAACACGCTACCTGTTCAGCAGAAGTTCTCGAAGGTTTCTGCGAAAAAAAACAAATTCCGTATTTTCTCGTTTTCTGGGCCGGGCCATTGGCACAGGAATGTCCTCGCAGATAGAACAGGAACCTTGTTTCATGAAAAGAATTCGGTCGGCCAATTTGACGGCCTCATCCACGTCATGGGTCACAAACAAGACGGTCTGATTCAGCTCGGCCCACAGGGTGACCAGCAGATCCTGCATGACTTCTCGGGTCTGCATGTCCAAAGAGGCAAATGGTTCATCCATCAAAAGAACCGCCGGCCGCAAGATGAGGACCCTGGCCAAGGCGACCCGCTGTTTCATGCCGCCCGATATTTCTTTTGGAAGATAGTTCTGAAACGCTATCAGACCGGTCAATGAAAGAAACCGGTCCACTTCCTCAGCAGCGTGCTGTTTTCCTTGCCTACACGCCCGAAACCCAAAAGCAATGTTTTCCCGCACGGTCAGCCAAGGGAACAAGGCGTCTTCCTGAAACACCACACACCGGTCAGGACCTGGTCCGCGAACCGCTTTGCCCTGCACGCGCACCGTACCCGCTGAGGGTTTGATAAAGCCGGCCACGATATTGAGCAGGGTCGTCTTGCCGCATCCGCTTCTTCCCAGGATACAAACCATTTCACCGGCATCGGCGCTGAAGGATACCTCGGAGAACGCTGGAACCAAAGAACCGTTTACCAGAAAGTCCTTTTTAAGGTTCACGATTTCCAAAAAGGGGGACACCGTATCTTGACGGGGCAAGGCCTGCTCCAAAAACCTATCTGCTTTTAGGTCATCCTTCTGGCACTCTTGAGACAAAACCGTAATCCTCCGACCAAAAACCGGTCGCTGAGCTGACCGATAATGGCGATGAGTATCATGCCGACAATGATTATGTCCACCCGACCCAACATTCTGGCATCCATAATAACCGCCCCAAGGCCGTTGGGCACACCGGTAAGTTCTCCCAACACCAAATAGGCCCACGAAATCCCCAAACCCAGCCGCAACCCGGTCACCACGTGGGGCATGGCCGCCGGCAAAAGTATCCTGAATACCCCGTTCAACCGTTTTACCCCCATCATGGCCCCGGCATGCAACAACACCGGATCGACCTGCCGGGCGCCGGCCACGGCATTCAAATACACAGGGAAAAAAGCCGCCATGGCCACCAAAAAAACCGTGGTGAATGTTCCGATCCCAAACCATACCAGGGCCAACGGCAGCCAGGTGATCCCCGGAACCGCTCTGATCCCGTTCACAAAATGATTCAACAATTGGTTTGCCGCGGCAAGCCGTCCTGAGAGAATCCCCAGGGGAAGTCCCAACAAGGTAGCCACAAAAAAACCAATGCCTACACGAACCACACTGGCCCAAAAGTCGCCCAGAAACCGGCCGGCATACGGCCCATGGCCGCCAAAGATGTAGCTATACAATGACTGAAGAATCTCCCAGGGTGGAGATAAGAGGTATGGAGGAACCATTCCGAAATAGCTCGTCAGCACCCAAACAAACAGGAGCGCCGCGGGAATGATCCACGGCAAAAAAGAGAGTCCACTTTTTGTGCCGGATTGCTGCATGGTTGCGCCTGGTGTCTTTACCAGCTATTTCTCATCTGCTATGGAGAGGGGTCCAACTGCCGGACCACTCTTTGAACAAAAGATAGATCAAACAGCCCGTCGAAATCAGGCTGACGGTCAATGATCCCCAACGCCTCCATGCGTTTTCCCAACTCTCTTGCCCTTCCAACAAAATCGTCATCCATGCGCCATGCCAGTTCCATGTTGGACGCAGCTTGTCGCAATACATCCACAGGTGTTCCAAAAGTGGCTGCTTTTTCAAGCCACATCTCGGTATGGTCCTGTAGATAAGCTGTCGCCTTGGCATGGGCAAGAACCAGCTCAAAAACCAGTTCCGGATTCTTGATGACGGTTTCCTTGCGGACCAGCATTCCGGCGTTGATGGTACCGATAGACTCACCGTAATACGGATAGGCAAACACCACGCCGTAGCCTTGCTGGACGGCCAAAGACGGAAATGGTTCTCCTGAAAGAAAGGCATCAATTCCCCCCCGGGCCAAGGCCAGTCCCATATCAAAAAAGTCGACCCGGGTGAGATAGACGTCCTTTTCCGGCGACAGGCCATTTCGCGTGAGCGTTTCTCTCAACAAGATTTCATGCATGGTTCCAGGCACGTAGCCGATCTTTTTGCCTTTCAGGTCGGAAACCGTCGCGACAGGCCCATCTTTTTTGACGACCAACGCCGAGCACTTATTGCACAAAGCCGCCACCACCACGACCGGTTCTCCCCTGGAGGCTGCATGAATGGCGTGGGCAAGGGTAGTCCCGCACATATCGAGGCTTCCGGCCAACAGGGCCGATTTTTGGTCCGCCGGATTGGTGAAGGAAAACACGCGCACGGTATGGGAAGAAGAGAAAAAATCCTGGTAGAAAAAAGGTTGAATCGTTTGGGCCGTTTTCCAGGTTCCTACCTTTACCTCCCGGGCCCAAAGATCGGATGCTTGCGGCCCCACCAGCATACTTCCAAGCCATAGCAGGCAAACCAGTTTTTTCCAACAGGCTACGCCATGCACGGCGTTTCCCCCTGGCTCGCATCTTTGAACCCAAAACAGTTTGAAGGCAGATCCGGATTCCACCCCATTTCCAATTGCAACTTTTTACACCCCACAATATCTTGCCCCCTTCCCTTCCCTGTGTTTGCCTCCCGGTCTCTTGGACTCGATCCCACCTCCGGAAAAAACAGATTGGCTCCGGCCATCAAAGACGCTGCATGGGGTTCGTGGGTACAATGAGCCTTGGCCGCATCCCCCATCACCAAGCGACTGACGGCCACCATCCTGGCCATCTCCCGCTCGCTGATCATGCCATGATGAGCCAAAGGCGACCCGGGGAAATTGATCCGGCGCATCACCCCACTGTATGTGGCACCATATGTTCGGGCCAACACCATGCGTTCAGCAATCTCTTTCAAGTCGTGTTCAGGACCCACCGGCTCCACGCAATTCATCCAGAGCAGCCCGACATCTTTCAATACGGAAATCGTTCGAATCCGTTTGCCGGCATCAAAGGGAGTATCCCGCCCCTCGCCCAACCGCACGGCATGGTAGGCACCCTCGAAACCCGCCGCCAAGAGGGCCTCTCCTTCCTTATGATTGATATCCCGCGTGTTGGCCACCAGAGGCGTATTCACTTGCTTTTTCAGCACGCGACCTATTTCCAGCAATTTTTCAAATGGGTAGGTTCCCGTGGTCATGATGTTCAGCGCATCGGCATGGTTTCGTTCACCGAGTTTGGCCCATTCAACGATCTTGCTCATTGGAAATTCCAACGGGTCCGTGAAAATCCGCACGTTGTCGGCCAGCGAACAAAAACGGCAGTTGAACGGGCAAGGCGACGCATTCAAGCCGATGTGCAAATGGTTTTCCCCCTTTTCTCCAAACCCGGCCCTGGATATGCGGTTTGCCGTCTCCATCAGGGCATAGACCTCCTTTGAATGGAGATCCTGAGACAGCAAGATGACCGCCTCTTCCGCATTCAGGCCTTCAAGATGTTCCCCCTTGCGCAGAAGGTCTTCAACAGCAAGGGAAATACGCCAACCCACCTTATATACTCCTCGTCATGATTTAGACCAAAAATTGAAGGCTGTGTCGCACAGCTTTTATAAACGTACTTGCCTGGTTAACATCCTATGCGTCTATACGCAACTTTCCTTTCGAATCGCTCCCAACCACTTCTCCAATAACCGCAGCCGACACGACCCCTTGTCGCCGCAGATCATCCAGGCACGCCTTCGCCTCGTCAGCACTCAAGGCAATAACTAAACCTCCGGATGTCTGGGGATCGAAAAGAAGATCCAACAAACGGGTTTCAACGCCGGGCTGGATCGCTACCATGTGCTCACAGTAATGTTTGGTGGCATAGCTCCCTGCTGGGATAAGACCCATAGCGGCATATTCCAGAGCCTCGGGTATGGCGGGAACCTTTTCCATATGAATGGCAATCTCGATGTGGCTTCCTCTGGCCATCTCCAGAATATGTCCGCCCAACCCAAATCCGGTCACATCCGTACAAGCGTGCACGTCATATTGCAGCATAACCTCTGCGGCCCGGCGATTCAGGGTCGACGTGATCTCGATGAGCGTGTCGATGGCCTTCCGGCCGGCCAGCTTTCCCTTGACCGCAGTGGCGAGTATCCCGGTTCCGATGGGTTTGGTCAGTATGAGTTGATCACCGACCCGGGCGCCGACGTTGGCAAGAAACTTCTTGGGATGCACGATACCGGTGACCGAAAGGCCGAATTTTAACTCCTGGTCGTCCACACTGTGGCCGCCCACCAGAACGGCGCCGGCCTCATGGACTTTTTCCATCCCCCCCCGAAGAATCTCCTTAAGGACCTCTTTGGGCATGCTGCCGATGGGAAAACAGACAATATTCATGGCTGTCAGAGGCCGGCCGCCCATCGCATAGACATCACTCAATGAATTGGCTGCAGCAATGCGTCCGAAATGAAATGGATCGTCCACAATGGGTGTGAAAAAATCCAGGGTTTGCACCAGTGCCATATCGTCGCTAATTTGATAGACGCCGGCATCATCAGAGGTTTCCGTCCCAACAAGCAGGTTGGGGTGGTTTTGCCTCGGCAGGTCTTTCATGACTTCTTCCAGGTCCCCTGGACTCAGCTTGGCAGCTCAGCCGGAAGCTCGGACTTTTTCGGTCAGCGAAATAGGTTCTTTCAATGGGGTCATATGCGTTCCCTTGTGTTATTGAACGTCTGCGTATTCAGGATTTTTGTATTTTATATACCCTTTTTCCCGTGTGATCAATAAAGCTCCGAAGATTGTGAGACTGAAGGCAGATAATGTGCTACTTAATCTTTCCAGCCGGTATCTGCCTTCTTTCCAACTTTCGTTGTCCCGCCATGAGGAGCCATTCTTACCTCCGAGCTTTTTCTGCCTGCAAAGCGCCGTTATGAATGCGGCGATATGTTACAAATTTGCAACATTGGAAATGCTGCCGGGGAAAACAGACTGCAAGACCAGAAAAACCTGGTTTTATGACATGAAGAGACGAATTCGCCGGCCGCCAGGCCCCATTGTTCGCCATGCCAGGCAGCGTTTTTTGAGGTTCCCATTAATCCTTCGAGGATGATCTTCGAGGGAATGGAAAAACAGTCTTCGGACAGGCAAAGCTGGATAGACAATCCATCGGCATCAAATTTCACAAGATGGGAAGAGCGGGTGAAGTTGCAATCAGTATCGTAAGATCCGGCCAAAAGGCTGTTTGTTGGTTTTGACGGCTTTAATGTCGGTGCAGTATTAACACCATTCGCCATGTGTTGGCTCCCACAACGCATGGCGCAACCCGGACATGCGGCGGATGCGGCGCGACACAGCCGCCATGACGACATCCTCCCCGGCCCACAAGGCCACACGGCGCCGGGCGCGGGTAATGCCGGTATAGAGAAGTTCCCTGGTCAATACCGGAACATCCCTGTCAGGCAGAACAAGAAGCACTTCGTCAAATTCGGAACCCTGGCTCTTGTGCACGGTCATGGCAAAGACGGTCTCATGTTCCGGCAGTCTTACCGGGTGGAATTTTTTAAAGCCGCCGTCGGAGGCCGGGAAAAACACTCTAAGACCTCGGGTTTCGGGATCAGGCCATGTCATACCAACATCGCCATTGAATAGACCCAAGTTGTAGTCGTTTCGGTTGATGATCACCGGCCTTCCACGATACCACGTGGCATGCGGCGCAATAAGTCCCCGGCCGATCAGGATATCTTCAACAATCCCGTTCAGATTAACAACGCCGTACGGCCCCTCTCGCAAGGCGCAAAGAATCCGGAACCGATCAAATTGTGTAAAAGACTCTTCCACGCATGAGGCCCCGAAGCAGTCGGCAAAGCGCTCGACCACCCAAGGCTTGAGGTTTTCGGACAACAATCCCGGAGCCGGCAGCCTTTGCCGGGCGAGATCCGGGAATGTACCTTCAACGAACAACGCAAGGGCCCTTTCGCCCTGTCCGGCATTGACCGCGCGACTCAATGCCCCGATGCCGCTTTGCCGGTTGAAACGAAAGTTTTTTTGAAGCCCGACCACGCAGTCGGCAATCCCGATCCCGCCATTCTTGTGCGCAATAATGGGCGTCTGATATCCCGTCGTCTCTCTGATGAGGCTGCAATGGTGAACGGAAAACCCCTCAATCCCCCGGTCATCGCACATATCTCCCAGAACGGCGCCCGCTTCCACCGAAGCCAGTTGGTCCTTGTCTCCAAGCAGAATAAGCCGGGCATGCGCGGGAAGGGCCTGGACCAGTTTGGACATAAGGGCCAGATCCACCATGGACGCTTCATCGACCACCGCCACATCCACCGCAAGGGGATTGCTCTCATCATGGCGGAAATAGGGCGATCCGGAAATGCTTCCCAGCAGCCTGTGAATCGTAAACGCTTCCTCTGGAATCCGTTCTCGGATGCAAGGATCCACATCGAGGCTTTGCTTAAAATCCCGCATAGCCTCCTGCAATCTCGCGGCGGCCTTTCCCGTAGGCGCCGCCAAGGCGATTCGCAAGGAAGCCGACCCGGGCTGTTCCAACATAAGCGCCAGTATTTTCGCCGCGGTAGTCGTCTTTCCCGTGCCCGGGCCGCCGGAAATCACACAGAATTTTTTCACCAATGCCGCAAAGGCGGCGATTTTTTGCCAATCCGCCCTCCCAGGCCCTTCCCTTTCGACATTGCCGTCTTGCCCGGGGAAAAAACGGTCCAGACCAGCCTTCAAGCTCTTCAGATCCACGTCGGTCTTTTGGTCGACCCGTTGTTTGATCCAACCCGCCAGTCGTTCCTGATACTCCCAGTATCGGTACAAATAGAGCCTGGAATGGTCGTCCAGGACGAGAGGGACATAGGCCCCGGGACGCCCAACCACGGGCGTTTCTTTGATGACCCTGATCCACCGGTCCAATCTCGGACATACAATCGCGTCACGGCCTTTGTCCGCCTCCAGAAGTTCTTTTGCTTCCACCGTAGCCAAATCGAGACAGATATGTCCTTTTCGGGTCGCGTTGGACGCCAAGGCGGCAGCCAACCACACATCAGAACCCGGCCCGGGACACAACCCGGATATGAATGACGCAAAATGAACGTCAAGCTCGGTCAATATGCCTCTTAGGCAAAGGCGCTCTACATCGTCACGTTGCACGTCTTGTCGTGTTCTCCATCAGGTTGGTTCGACCTTCCCTATCGACATCTTTATTTGGAACGCGCCCTTTGGTCAGGCAACCCGTTCGGCGCAACCCGACCTACGGACCGCCGATCAATGCTTTTGACAGCGCATCGATCAGCTCCTCGGAAGGCCTATCGTGAAAAACGCCATAGTGGGACCCCTTGCCGGGATCAACACCACGGACAAACAGATAATACACCCCCCCAAAATACTTGTTGTAAGCATACCCGGGCAATCGAAGCCTTAGATATTGATGCAGGGCCACCGAGTACAGGAGATATTGAAGCACATAATTCCCCCTGGTCATAGCCGCGCCAAGGGCTTCGGGCCCATAGTCTTCGACACGGTCTCCGAGAAAATTCGTTTTCCAGTCCGCCAGGTAATAGCGGTCTTCAAATCGAAACACCAGGTCTACGTAACCCTTCACAAACCCTCTCGCCGGCGAAAAATCCAAACGTCCCATCTGTTCAGACCAATCCAAACCATAATGCGTGCCCGCATGGGCTGCCGGCAGGCTGTTCAGCGCTTCTGAAGATATGCCTTTCAGAGGAAAATAAAACCCCATTTCCGTCAATCGGTCTTTTTTGCCCACACCGGCGAGGCGGAATGTTTCATGGCCTGCATCCAACGGCACGGACAAGACATTGCGTATCATTCGGCATAACGCCTCCTGCCACAGCGCTTCAAATCCAAAGGCCGACAGCTTGTCCGCCACCAGGGTTTCCAGATGTGAGGAATCCTCACACCCAAAGTCCAGCTCTTCGAAAATGCCGTGCACCAAGTTTCCCGCCTTGGCTCCCCTGGGAAAGGCAAAGATGTCCGGCGCGGTTTCACCGGAAGATGCTTCTTTGATGGAGGCGCCTTCCATGCGGATGTCTTCAGGAAACTTATCTTCATAGTCCTTTCCCGACATGCGTGCATCACCATATGGCAGTGCAGAATGATAACGCTCGCGGGCGGTAAGGGACGAAAAGCTGGCCACCTGCCAAGAACGATCAATGTGCCCTGAAAAACGCCGGCAGCCCAGACCCTGTCCTTCGATTACAGACGGCTCAAGGGCCTTGCTTTTTTGACCGGGCATGTCGCACAAGGTAACAGCACCTTTCGCCCTGGTCACCACGGTGCTGAGATCTTTGATCATCTGCTCATCGCTCAGCGCAGCAAACCGCTCAGCCGTGGCCCTTGCCACATCGCCGTCTTTCCAGGGCGAAGGCGGCTGATGAAAGAGATATGCCGGAGCGGAGGTCTCTGCTTCGTTGAAACGGCCCCAAATCATGTAACAGCGGTTTCTTGCACGGGTCAAGGCCACATAGAGCACCCGCAACTGCTCTGCAAGGGCCTCCTTCTCGGCCCAGATACGATGCCTGTCCTTAAATTCGGAGCCCAAATCCAAAGTCAACTGCATGTCGTGCGCCTCATGGTGAAACGTAAACGGTTCCTTTTTGTTCTTAATTCTTGTGCCATCCCAACAAAAAGGACAAAAAACGATCGGATACTCAAGCCCTTTGCTCTTATGGATGGTCACAATTCTGACAGCCTGATCGTCGCTTTCCAGGCGCAGTTGATGCTCCTCCAAGCGCGGCGCATTCGGGTCTCTTTGTTCGGCGAGCCACTTTTCAACGCCGGCCATCCCCAACTGTCTTTGTATCGACACCTGGTGGAGAACTTCGGAAAGATGCAATACGTTCGTGGCTCTGCGCTCGCCGTCCGGCAGCGCCATGAGACGAGCAATGACCTTGTCGTCAAACAACAGACAACGAAACATCTGAATAAAACCTTTTTTGCGCCAAAGGTCATGGTACCGCCTGAAACGTACTATTCGGGCTTCCCATCCGGTCTCGTCCTGGAAGAGGGCGTCGAGGGATTCTCCCTTGACGCCCATCATATCGGTTGCCAATGCGATCTTGAGAAGTCCTTCATCAGAAGGTCTGACGATACCGGCCAAGACCCGTTCAACTTCCAGGGCGTCACGGGTATCGAAAAGATTCCCGGTGCTATGAAGCACACTGGGAATATTGAAAGCGAACAAGACTTCCTTCATCAAACGGGCATCCGTATTTCTGCGAACCAACACGGCGATGTCCTCCGCGCTGAGGGGGCGATCGCCCAGAAGCGCCTGGTTGTTTTTTCCAAGACGAAGCAGCCTGGCAATTTCCCCGGCAACGGATGTCGCGATCCATTCCCGCGCCTGCCCCTTTGGAATGGGCTTGTCAGCTCCCGTCACCTGCGCCGACCCGACAAACCAGAGGTAGAAGGGGGCATCGGTTTTTCCGTTTATCTGAAGCGTCTCTGAGTCTTTGTTCCTTGCCGGAATGGCTGCCTGAAAAGGAATCTTTTCGTAGACAAAGGGATGACGGACTCCGGAAAAAAGGGCATTCACCGCGCCGATCAAATCCGGAACGGATCGCCAATTCTTATCCAGGGTGTAACAAGACGTCACATCATCCACCGCTTTCATGTACGTGAAAATATCCGCGCTTCGAAAACCGTAAATGGCTTGTTTGGGATCGCCGATAAGAAAAAGAATGCTCTGGTCCCCGCCAAATAAGCGTTTAAAAATATCGTACTGAATTGGATCCGTATCCTGAAATTCATCGATAAGCGCAGCTTGAAACCTGGCTCTGACGGCCCGACCCAGTGCATCTCCGACTTTGTGGTTCAAGGCCCCATGCAGTCCATACAAAAGGTCATCAAAAAACTGAATATTTCTGTCTTTTTTTCGGGCTCCCAGTTCCTTTCGCGCATAATCAAAGAGACCTTTCTTGAGGCTCAAAAGGCGTTGATCAAACACAGCCGCAAGTTTTTCTTGGGCCTGCTTGAGCTTGTCGCACAGATCAAAAAAATCATGGCTTGGAGGAAGACAGCCTTTTTTTACACCCTGCGCCAACCCTGCATTGGTGAACTTGTCGAATGCCTCAAACAACAGAGACCGGCTCCCTTGTGAACAGAGCCAATCGTCCATATGCTCAACCCACCCGGGAATACTCGCATACCTGTATTTGCTCCTGTCCAGGTTTTCATCACGGGACAGTATGTCCACCACCTCGCTTTTTGAAGTGTTCCAAAGGCTGCGCGCCGCTTCAAGACGGATCAAAAAGCACTGTTCCTCCGAAGCCGTATCCGGTGTGTCGACTCGGGGAATAATCTTCAGATAGGGCAAGGTAATTCTGCTGGTCAGCAGGCCCACAAGGGTGTCGGGACTCACCTTTGTGGAAATCGCATAGTGCACGAATAAAGGGGAGGCATCATAAAAATGTTGCCGCCAATAATCCAGCACAATGTCCCGGATGATGTCTCCCTGGTCCGCTATCAACTCGGTATCAAACAGCCCGCCACTCTCAAAGGCATTGTCCCGAAGCATTCTCCGGCAGAATCCGTGAATCGTAAATATGGAGGCTTGGTCAAAGGCCCGAAGCGCCTCTTCCAAATCCATCGAGGCCGTCCGGGTGTCCCTGTGTTTTTCCGCCATGGCGGCCAGGAAGGCGTCCGCCGTTCTTTCGCCGCAAAAGACTCCCAGCGCCTCCCGCAAAGCGCCGCGGATCCTGTCTCGCAACTCCTGCGTAGCGGCTTCGGTGAAAGTGACTACCAGAATCTTGCCGACAGGAAGACGCTTTTCCACAACCAACCGGAGAAACAACCCGGTTATCGTATAGGTCTTTCCGGTACCGGCGCCGGCTTCCACCAAATTGGCTCCGGAAAGAGGATCATTTAAAAGATCAAAACCGGCGGTCCGTTTCATGTCTTGACTTTCTTTTGACCGGCCAAAAGCGGCTTGAAGGTCTCGACCGCTATGCTTTTAAATTCCAAATCGTGGACCTCCGTCCCCCGAAAGCAGCACTGATAATACGGATCTTCGCTCTCCCCTCGGTGATAATCGTCACCGAACCACGTTTTACGAGCAGCATCCAAGGCCTTTTCTTCAGGCTGATTCTTTTGCAGCACCCACTGGGCATACGTCCAGGAAGACTCCGGGAAAAAGTGTACAGGTCGGCAAAGGCCCGCCCGGTAGATCTTCAGGAGCTTTTCAAGATGCTCATGGCTTTTCTGAACGGGCTCAAACTCCCAAGCAGTGCAATCCGGTCGCCCGCCGCGTTTATCCAGCCCGACAAGGATACTGGTCTTGGCATTGCCATCCGTGTTGAGACACTGGAGTACCAAGTGGCGAATCCATAGCGTCAGCCGATCCTTACACGTCACTTTCGCGTATCGGTATTGGACGAGCCTTCCCGAACCGGCCATAAGCAATGTCCCCGAGATTTTAAAATCCGATATGGGAAGATCCACTTCCAAAGGTTCTAACGGCCCCGCAGCGATGAGCGGGCGTGTCTTTTGCACAAACCGATCGACATCCCGGCTTATGTTTTCATATAGGATCGCGCCCACGGCGCCGTGAGGCAGTTTGCCGGATGCCTTTAATACGGCTTCATATCCTGCCGGGCTTTTTCCTGCAAAGCGCCTTTCAACCAGGGTCTGCTCCAGGACATATTTGTCGAGCCCCTCCGGGAAAAAACACTCGGCATCTTCCAGGATGGCGGCCCTCCTCTCAAGATACATCCCGAAACGCCGATTCATAAAATGCTTTGCCGGATTGGTAAAAAACCGACACAAATCATCCAGGTCAAATATTTTCGACGCGCCTTCCGGCATTGCAAGGAATTCGGAAACAAACGGCTTCCAACCTTCACATGGCCGTGTGCCGGCCAGAGCAGCCTCCATGTCGACACGGGAATAACTAAAAAGCTTCTCGTCATCCCTGAAGTACGCCGGGCTGAAGGGTTGCAATCGATGCCGAACGACCATGTGTTCCCGCACGCTGTCCCCGTGCACTTCAAAACCCTGTTCCACATAGTCTGCAAGTTCACTGACCAGCACCGACGGCGGAACGGCACTATTGTCTTGAGTGCTCTGACCCACATAGCTGATATACAGTTTTTCCCTTGCTGAAAGTATGGCCTCCAGGAAAAGGTACCTGTCGTCATGGCGTCGGGAGCGGTCTCCAGGTCTGGGGTGTTGGGCCATTAAATCGAAGCCCAAAGGTATGGACTCTCTGGGGTAGGCGTCGCCGTTCATGCCCACAAGACATAAGACCTTAAAAGGGATGCTACGCATGGGTAACATCGCGCAAAAAGTGATTCCTCCGGCCATGAAGCCATGGCCGAACCCTTCCCTTTCCAGACGACGGCGCAAATACCCTTTGATGACGGTGATATCCACCGACTCATTGAAAGAAGCACGCTGTTCCATGTTGCCGAGGGTAATCACCGAATCTCGCAGGATCTGAATCGCCTGCCCGTTTTCTTCATCCGCCCAAAGGAACGTATCGATAACCTCCAAAAGGGTTGTCGACCACGCACGCAGCGGTCGAGGCTCATCCAGCAAAGCGATCTGAGAAAAAAGCCTTTGAGCAAACGCCAGAAACCTTCCCAGTATGTTCGCCTCGCCCCCCTCAACCTTGTCATAGGGAAGGATGGATCCAAACAGGTGCTCGTCTTTTCCGGGCATGGCATAGCCCAGGAGAAGACGGTCCAATCCCGCGCTCCAGGTGTTTTCCGATAAAACCGGCAGGCCCAGCTTGCCCCGACTCCGGGCATCGATTCCCCATCTGATGCCCGTTTCCGCCACCCACGTTCTGACCAGCTCCAGGTCGGTTTCCGACAAGCCGAACCGTTTAAAAACAACCGGCAAGTCCAAGACCGCCATGACCTGTGATGCCTGCAAGCGGCTCCCACAAAGCTCCAGAACGGACAAGAACGCTTCTACAACCGGACTTTCCTTGCGAACACTTCGGTCGGCCAGGTTAAAGGGAAACCGGCGACGTTCATCCGCCGGCACGTCAAAGACGGCCTCGATATAGGGCGCGTACATCTCAATATCCGGTGTCATCACCAATACGTCTTCGGGCATCAGACTTGGATCTTGCTCAAACATTCGGAGAAGCTGATCGTTGAGCACCTCCATCTCCCGCATGGGACTGTGACATTCATGAATTCTGACGCAATCGTCTGCTGCGGCCAGGCCTTTTTTTTCCGTGCCTTCGGCCCCTCTGTTTTGAAGATGCAATATATCTGATTGCAGACATGAAAGCAGCGTTTCTTCCCCCGGATCTTCAAAGAGGGAAACATCCTCACAATCAAAAACATGAACAAGATCGAAAAACGCACGCCCCATGGCGCCCATAGATGCCAGAAGGCTGTTTCCTTTTTCCAGATGGAGTGTTTCCGAAGTTTTTTCCAACGATCTTTCACGGTCTACGGCCCGTTTCATTTCCCAGTCCGATACAATGTCTCCCCAGTACTCCTTACAAGGGTTCATCAAAAAAAAATTCACCTGGACAAGCCGTGAAATACCGGCCAGGATCTCCATGTGAAAGCGAGGCAAGGCGGAGATACCGAAGACCGACACCCTTTCCGGAAGACCGTGGTCTCCATGGACAGGCCTTTGAAGTACGTCGAAAAGTGCCCTTCCCAAAACGGCCCGATGTCTGCCCACGGCGTCTTTGGCCAGCTCTCGCCAAAGCACGGCCTGCCAGTGGTCTTCGGTTCCCTGTTCCCATCGGAGAATCATCTCGGGTCGAAAAGTCAGATATTGATCAAACGTGTGAGCAATGCGCTCCGCAAGCTGCAGTCTCTTCAGCAGGTTTCCATTATTTCCCAAGTAGTTTTTCAGGCTTTCAAACCCGGGCCTCATGGTTAATGACGGCAGCAGACCCATGATCTTCCAGGTGATAACCTCCGGGTCGAAGTCTTGATCCGTAGGATCGCCCGGCAGGAGTCTTCGAAAGACGTCATTCACAAAAGCATTGGGAAAGGGAAATTGGATGTTGGCGCAGATATCGTGATGCCCGGCAAGTTGGGTGGCAATCCATCGTTCCATGCCTTTGCTCTGCACAATGATCACCTCCTGCTCAAAAGGCGACGCAAGGGGTGTCTCCAGAACTTCGGCCAGGGCCTTTGCCAGAATTTCCAGTCGGTTACTGGTAAACAATTTTAGAGAAGTCATGGCCATCGGCACAGTGCGATGTCACACGAATAGTTGTCGTAAAAAGAACGTTTTTCAGATATCTGATCTATATGCCAAACTCGGATTTATTTCAACGCCGAGGTCCAGCCTGGATCGCAACAATTACCAGCGCGGGGAGCGGTCCCTTTCATAGAAAATCAAATCATGGCATGATACGGCAATTATATTCGAAAACAGCGGGGAAAAAAGGGAACTAAAGAAGGCAGTCCCGGAACCGGCGTCGGTATCTCATCCTAAGTAAATACCCGGGGTCTGCCCGTGTGACTACCGGCCGAGAAACTGCCTAAGATAAAATAAACATTCATAACCAAATCGTCAAGCAACAAAAAAACCTCCCGGAGAGACAATCGGACCACTCTCGAGGAGGCTTTAGGATGAGACACCGACAGGCTTTAACACCTGTTTTTTACCTATCGTACCATGATATTTTGGAAAGTCAAGACGCAAACGATTACAAAAAACCACATCAAAAACGGCATATATCGCGGCCGAAGACCGGGGCCGGAATCGCCATGGCCTCCTACCCCGGTGCGCATGGCTTGTTCCGAATGATGCCGGCGTCCACCAGAAAAGACGCAACATCACGCCAGAATATCATCCAATTTGGTGGACAATCATTGTGTTGACAGTCGTAAGTAACCAATCGCCCCTGTTTTGCAGTCCGGGACAACGTGACCCCATGATCGTAGGGAATCAGCGTATCCCTTTTTCCGTGAATTACCAAGACCGGGCCGGGATAGCCGTGGAGGAACGCCAGGTTATCAAAGGGATCTCGCACCAAAAACCCGGGTGCAAGGAATTTGGTCGCACACGTTCTGACGCTCGTGAAGGTAGACAAGAGAATGAGGGCGGCCGTCGGCCGCTGCCCGGCCAGGGCGCAGGCCACGCCACCGCCGATCGATCGTCCGAACAAAACAACCCGCGAAGCATCCACCGACTCTTTTTCCACGAGACGATCATAGGCAGCGACAAAAGCCCGGGTGAGATTCTTCTGCGACGGGGAGCCGGCGGAACGCCCATACCCGGGAAATTCCACAAGCAGCACCCCCATCCCGAAACTTCTCAAGGGACTCAGCGTCTCAGGCCAAAAATCAATGCGCTCTGCATTGCCATGGGCAAAAATGACGACCGGCGCCGGTCCGTCCGAACGGTTGCAAACCGGCGGAAGATACCAAGCCTCCACCGGTCCGAAACCCGCATCAACCCACATCTTCTCCAAGCCCGCAATGTCCTTGTGGGTTACAGAAAACGACCGGGTGTAAAAGCGGGGAAACAGGATCGACCGTTGAAACAAAAAAAGGATAAGACAATATCCCACGTACAGAACAAGGATCCCGGACACAACCTGAACGAGTATTTTCATTCCTTTATGATTTCGTGTTTTCGTGATAATTTTTTGTTTAGCGGTTATCCAAAAAGCTCAAGTTCCAGAGGCCTATGGATATGGGGCCGCAAGCCGGGCAACTGTCTGAGCCGCTTAGGCCGAGTTGGGAGTGCCGCTGCTCAGCCTTTGCGGAGGGCTTACAAACCATCATAATCTCTCCCATGATGCGCAGTTACCCGTCGACGGCAGTCCTTACGCGGCCTTTGCGGCGAGTTTTGGCCGCCTGGAGGACC